>NZ_JBSFXE010000047.1:0-6944 GCF_053595195.1 Kitasatospora sp. NPDC002522 | reverse complement strand
CCGGGGTCTTCGGGGCTTCAGCCGCAGCCTTGGTCTTGGCGACGGTCTCGGCGGCGTCGTGGATGCCGTTGGCCTGCCGGACGATCCGACGGGCCAGGGTCACGCGGTTGGCGAGCCTGTCGAGCTCGCGCACATACCGGGGGAGTTCGCCGCCGAGGATGGCCGCCAGGTCCTCCGGCTTCTGGGTGGTCAGCTCCTCCAGCAGCGGCATGATCGCCTCCACCCTGGACAGCTTGTCGGCTGCCTGCGCCTTCTTCTTCGCCTTCTTCTCCTGGTCCTCCAGGGAGGGGCCCTCCTCGGTGATCATGCTCGTCTGCTGCTCCGCCATGCGGAGCCCTTGCGCGAAGTTGGCGGCCTCGATCTCGCTGTCGAAGTCCCCGCGGACGTAGCGGTTGGCGGCGATGATCTGGTGCTGCGGGCTCAGCTGGGCAATGTGCCAAGCGAGGTTCGGCTTGATCTGACCCTTCTCGACCATCTCGGCGACCTCGGCCCGCAGGGTGAGGAGCCCGAGGCGCCACTGGATGTGGGTCTTGGACTTGCCGAACTGCTTGGCGATCTTGTCCGCGTCCCAACCGAGCGCGGCGAGGTCGGCGTAGGCGGCGGCCTCCTCCAGGATGGTCATGTCAGCGCGCACCACGTTCTCGGTGATGGCGAGGACGTGGGCCTCAAGTTCGTTGGCCTCGCGGACCTGGACCGGGACGGAGGTCAGGCCGGCCTCCTGGGCCGCCCGCCAGCGCCGCTCCCCCGCAACGATCAGGTAGGGGACCTCCTTGCCCTCGACCTCCCGGACGGTGATCGGCTGGACGAGGCCGACGGCCTTGATCGAGGTGACCAGTTCCGCGTGCTTCTCCGGGTCGAAGAACTTCCGCGGCTGCTCCGGGTTCGGGGCGATCTGGCCGATTTCGATCTGCTTGAACATTTTCTGCTCCATTCTCAGCCCCGGCCTGTCCGGTGGCTTTCAACTTGATACTTATATCTTAGTCGCATTCACCTCTATTGCAATAAATGGCGGCAATTAAATTCGGGAATTCAATTCCCGGAAATTCTGCGCAATCTGGCATTTCTCGCGGCCACAGTGGGCGCGGTAGGCCGTCGCGCCGCCGGTGACGACACAGCGGCAGGCGAGGCACACCCGACTCCAAGCCTCCGGCGATTCGGGCGCGGCGGGCCGGGAGAGGTCGGAGGTCGCAACGCGCCTTCGGGGTCGGCTCAGCGCAACCTCCAGGAGGGCGCGATGGGTGGCGGCATCCGGATCAACCCCGGAGAGCGCCACCTCCTCGACCGGATCGGGCTCCTCCCTCGGCATCAGGCTCGCCGGATACTCCTCGGCCAGGAGCTTCGACAGGGGCCCGTACCGCTCGGCGAGAAGCCGGCGATACAGGGCGGATTCAGCATGTCCGGTCGGCGTTGCAACCATCACGTCCCTCGCGCGTCCACCTATGCGAAGGCCCGCCCCGTCGTGGACGCCGGGGCGGGCCTGGTTCGAATGCGGCGCGGACCTTCCCGCCGATCCGCGATCGCGCGGTGGGCTCCCCGTGGGCGGGGCGCGGGGGGTCGACCACCCACGGGGAGAGCGAGAAGGCCGTGCGCAGCACGGGCCGACAAGTCCTCCGCAACTGCGAATCCTTGCCGACGTGTGAGAAGTTAGCACCAAGCTTGCAGTCGTGTCACCTATCTTCACGGACTGCGGGGAGCCCGCTAGTCCGACTCCCCCCTTGGCGAGCACACCGCGGATTCGCCGCTCGCGACAGCCAGGGCGGCGACCACCCTGAGCGCCCCCTCCGGCACCTCCTCCGGCGAACTCCCGCTCCCGCCGGCCTCGATCACGTTCGGCCTCTCCCTCGCCAGCAGCCGGATTCGCCCTTCATCCAGCTCGACCATCGCCCGTCCCCCTCTCCGCCGCCGCCAGTCAGGCGCGCAGCGGACGCTCCAACGCAGCCCCCGGCCACTGCGGCACCTCCACCGAAGGAAGGATCTTGCGCCCGAGGTGATTTAAGTGTCAAGTTAATCTCATAAGGTCTTCACAGGGGGCTGGTTCGACGCCGAAGGGGGCCGGAGGCGTACAAACCGGACGTAGGCATATCAAGGGGGATGGTTCATGACGGGCAGTGAATCTGCTGCCGCCGCGACCAGCTTGGCCGCGAAGTTGCAGTTAATGCTGCGCCTCCGTCGAGATCCAGACGGCCACATCCCCAGTGCACGCGACATCTCCCGATGGACGACCGAGCCGGGCTACCTTCGGCCCGCCGTTTCACACACGGCGGTAAACGACCTGATAAATGGACAGAACGACAACCCCACCTCGGCTACGATCACCGCTCTCGCTCGGGCCTTGGACGCCCCGGCCGCCTGGTTCCTCCCCGGATGGAACGACCTGACGGCCCTGCGCGTCCTCTCCGAGCACAAGGCAGCGCGCGATGCGGTCCGCTTGATGGACGGTCTGGACGTAGAGGACATGACTGACGTCATGTGCTACGTCCAGGCAATCCGCCGCAAGCGCGGCCTGCCTGAATGCGTGCCTGAGATCCCCGTACCGCCAGCAGGGATCGATCAACCACGACAGGGCCGGCCGCGACGCCGGCTCAGTCTCGCCGAGGCTGCCCAGCGGGCAGCCGATGACCTGGAAGGACTGTGAACCCCCGTGGACGGGCTCATATTTGGCGTGTGCTCGCTGGCAACGGCTCTTGGAACAGCCCTGTGTCTGCGCTACGCCTGGCGGCGGCGCACGCAGGCGACCTACCGAGTCGCCCGCTGGTCGAGGGTTGTGGCACTCGCGGTCTGCTTCCTCGGGTCGCTGATCGCGATCCCTGCCGTCGCCGACACCTTCAACGAGCTGACCGGCGTCGCGGGCGGCGCGAAGCTGCTCGCGCACCTGGGCGCGGTGGCCTTCTGCGCCAGCCTCCAGATCATGATCGTGGACTGGGTGTACGAGAAGCCGTACATCCCCAGCGGAGTGTGGGCGCGCTTCACCCTGGTCGCCATCATCGCGGTCGCCCTGACGCTCCAGTTCCGCACGGCCAACGACTCCGGCCGGGAGTTCACCACCGACAACGCGGACAACCCGCAGATCGTGGCCTACCTGCTGACCTACCTCGCCTTCGCGGCCCTCGCCGGCCTGGAGATCGCCGTGCTGTCCGCAGGGTTGGCGGTGCACTCCTGGCGGGAGCGGCGCACGGCCAGCTACGGGCTGACCCTGGTCGCGCTCGGCGGAGCGTCCTGCGTCGCCTACTCGATCAGCAAGGGCGGGTACCTGATCGCCGTGCAGTTGTCCCACCCGTGGCGCCTGAGCACGGAGAAGGCGATCTCCTCGCCCATGGCGGGCCTCTACATCCTGTTCGTCGTCATCGGGCTCTGTGTGTCGCTGGCGGGTAGCCGCGGCGCGGCAGTCGACCGCTGACCGGCCCGCCGCCCGGTACGCCCTTCGGGGCTACTGGGCGGCGGTCTCGTCCCACTTCCGCCACTGGAGCGCCACCCGGTCGGCGTCGACCGTCCGGGAACCCCTGCCTCCCGGGTAGACCGAGATCCGTTCGAGCATCGCGCCGATCAGGGCCTTCCGCGACTTCAACGGCGCGTGCTTCCACCAGCGGATCAGGCTGGGCACGTCGGCCGAGGGCACCAGCGAGACCTGGCTCAGGAACCGGAGTCGGGAGGAGTCCCGCGCGATGCGCTCGTCCACCACCGCCTCGGCCTCTTGCAGCCGCCGGGCGAGTTCCTGCTTCGCCTCTTCCACGTCGGCGAGCACGCCCCCGGCCAGGTCCTGGTGGGCGACTTCCTTGGCCTTGGCGTACTGCGCCGACATCGCACGGCGCACCTTCTTGTCCTCCTCCAGGCGCTTTTTCAAGCCAGGGATCTCGGCGAGCAGGCTGTCCTTGGCGGCCTCGACCACGGCGCGGACCTCGGGCTTGGAGAGTTCGGCGAGCACGTGCTCGATGACGTACTTCTCACCGAGGTCGGCGTTCAGGCGGACCCGGCCGCAGCCGCCAGGGTGCTGGCGAGTGCTCGGCTTACACCGGTACCCCCGAGAGCCCGAATTGGAGGGCGAAGTGGACAGCGGGGTGCCACACAGCCCGCAGTCGAAGGTCACCGACAGATCGCCGGTGAGCAGGTAGTCCTGATCGTCCCTGCGGGTGGCCGGCCTTCGGGACTCGTTGAGCTCGGCCACCTTCACGAACATCTCGGGCGAGATGGCTGCCGGCCCGCCGGTTTTCACCAGCTCGCCCGAGTCTGTCCGCTTGAGTCCGGCAGCGGCGGGATTGGCGAAGACCTCCGCGAGGGTGCCCGGTCTCATGGGGTTGCCCATCGTGGAGAGGTGGCCTTCCGCCTCCATCCACGCGGTGATCTCGTACCACGACTGCCCTTCCAGGCGGCGGCGTCCCGCTGCTTGCAGCACAGCCGCTTCCTCGTCGATCAGGGTGGTACGCGCCGCGTCGGCGAATCCGTACAACCTCGGCATGTCTGGCCTCCACGCCCTCGCCGCGCCCCTGGCACTTGACGCCAGCTAGCCAAAGTAGGGTACACAACTGGAGGTCAAACGAGTAAAGGTCAGCACGGATCGTGATACATCATGATGCCTCCGAGTGCGAGGTCGGCACAGCCGTCTCGACGCCAAGGTAGGAACGCAGGGCCGCCGTCGGGACCTTGATCGTCTTGCCCAGCGTGAGCAGCCGCACCGGGAACTCCCCGTCGCGGATCAGTTCGTACGCCTTGTTCACCCCGATGTTGAGCGCGCGGGCCGCGATCTGCACGCTCACCGCTGTGGGCAGGGCCAGCAATTCGGCCTCGCTCATACCCTGCGCCGTGTCCCTCGACTGGCCAACGCTCTTGGCGTCGCTGTCAGCCATCTCTCTCCGCCGTTGTCTCCCCCACGCCAGCGTCCTTGCAGCATACAGAAGCTGTCTTACAAGCCGCGCAACATAACAGTCAACCGTGAAAAACCGGCGAGATCACGTGCCACTCGTGGTCTCACCAGACAGAAGCATCACGATCGACAGGCAAGGGATAAGCGAGTTGGCGAAGAAGCCGGTCTTCAAGGGCACCACCTACCGCCGGTGCGGCTGCAAGGTCGCGGTGACCGATGACGCGGGCAACACGGAGTTCGCAGCCGACGGGCAGCCCAAGCTCCGGGCACTGGGCGACGACTGCCCAGAGCTGCGCAAGCGGGACCACGGCTCCTGGTACTACTACGTCGAGCTGCCGGCCGGGCCCGACGGGAAGCGCCGACGGCCCCGCAAGGGCGGCTTCGAGTCCAAGACCAAGGCCGAGGAGGCAGCCACCAAGCTGTGGCTGCTCGCCAACGACGGCGTGGACGTCCTCTCCGACGAGACCGCCGAGGACTTCCTGCGCCGATACCTCACCGAGCGAACCGACTTGAAGCGTTCCACCCGCAACGACTACGGGGACTACATCGAGCGCGTCTACATACCGGCCTTCGGCAAGGTGAAGATGCGGGACCTGGGCGTCACGCACGTCAAGGCGATGTTCCGCGGCATCACCGAACAGAACCTCGCGCACCAGAAGAACCAGGAGGAGGCGAACGCCGCCCTGGTCGCGGAGCGCGCGGCCCACGCAGCGTGGAAGGCGGGCGGGCGAGGGAAGGACCCGGCGCTGCGGGCCGACTGGAAGGCCGCCCAGGAAGCCCTGAAGGTTGCACGCGCGAAGCCGCGTCACATCACCGGTCCCGGAACGCAGTTGAAGCTCAAGAACACCCTCAGCGGGGCCTTCAAGGCCGCGATCATCGAAGGGCTGATCGCGGAGAACTTCACAACCGGCGTCGTCCTGCCCAAGTACATCCGGCCCAAGCCGCTCGTCTGGACCCCGGCCCGCGAGAAGGCGTACCGGGAGACCGGCAAGATCCCCGGCCCGGTCATGATCTGGACGCCCGAGCAAGCGGGCCGCTTCCTCGACCTGGTCACCGAGCACCGGCTCTACCCCCTGTTCCACCTCATGGCCTTCCGGGGGCTCCGCCGCGGGGAAGCCCTCGGCCTGTCGTGGGCCGAGACTGACCTCGAGGAAGCAGGAACCATCCACGTCATCGAGAACCTGGTGACGGACTCGGTGGAGGTCTGGGAGGACACCCCCAAGAGCGAGAGCGGCGATCGCACCATCACCCTCGACTCCGAGACATGGCGGCTGCTGCTCGCTTGGAAGCAGCGCCAGCAGGAGGAGCGGGAGGAGTGGGAGAAGGACGGCGCGAAGGCGTGGACGAACTCCGGGAAGGTCTTCACCCTTGAGGACGGCACTCCGTACCACCCCGACACCGTCTCGCAGATATTCGACCGGCTCATCGAGAAGCACGACCTGTTGCCGATCAACCTCAAGGGCCTGCGGGCGCTGGCGGCTTCGCTGTCCCTGGCGGCCGGTCTCGCCATGAAGGCGATCCAGGCTCTCCTGGGCCACTCCTCGTACAACCTCACCGCGAACTCCTACACCGCGCTCATGCCGCAGTTCGACCGGGCCAACGCCGAGGCTCCCCTGTCCGTCGTTCCTCGCGGGGGCTCAAGCGATCTCCCCGAGTCGTCCGGCGACGAGGTCACCGACTCCGTGATGGAGATCCTGCGGGCGCTGGCACCAGGCGCGGGCGTGCTGCTCCCCAAGGTGGCTGCCTCCATCGTGGCCGTTGTGCGGGGCTCCGCTCCAGCCGCCGAGGTGCCGGTGGGCGCACGGGAAGCTGCTCCGGTGGCGGCCTCCGCGAACGACCGGGTGCGGTCGCGCGTCCCCACCGGGAAGGTCGCCTGACGGCGTGTCCTCACCCTGTCCCCACCGGACAACAAAACCCCCTCCAGGAGGCCCTGGAGGGGGTTTTGTCTAGACCAATTCTCTTGCCCGTAAGCCTCTGACCTGCTGCGGAGCCTGAGCCCCCTGTCGGGTTCGAACCGACGACCCCCGCTTTACAAGAGCGGTGCTCTGGCCAGCTGAGCTAAGGAGGCGCGGTGGCCGTCCGCGGA
>NZ_JBSFXE010000046.1:0-63863 GCF_053595195.1 Kitasatospora sp. NPDC002522 | reverse complement strand
CTCCGGGGCCGATTCGAGCGGCCCCGGAGCCACCGCCCATCGTGCTGTCCGGCCGTTACTGGCCGGACGGGCTGAGCAGCGTTTGGGCGGCGAGCGCTCGACGGCGCTCGTGCTCGATGTCCAACTCTGTGCGCAGCCGGGCGGCCTCCACGGCCGGGTCCGGCAGCGGGGTGAGGCGCTGCTCCGCAGGCACGGCCTCGGCGTAGACGGCGAACTGTCCCTGAGTCGGGGCGGGCACGGCGTAGCACGCCTGCGCTGCCGACTCCCAGGTCGAGATGGCCTTGTGGGCCTTGTCTTGGGCGACGATCCACGAGTGGTGGGCGGCCTGGAAGTTGGGGGTGGTGGACAGGGCGCTCCAGGTGACCTCGACCTGGTGGAGGGCGCGGTCTCGTTCGGCGCGGGTCTCGATCTCGGCCGGCAGCAGCTCCACGAGGGTGTTGTGCCAGCGCAGCGGGAAGTACAGGTCCATGACGAGCTGGGTGGCTTCGTGCTGCTCCTCCTTGCTGCCGCCTCGCGCGGCGATGTCGTGGTGAAGGCGTCGGATCTGGTCCATGTCGGTGTCGGCGGTGCCGGTGATGCCCTTGTACTCGATCGCCTTGAGCACGGTGGTCTCCTGTGTCCGGTCACGGGCGTCGATCCCGTGGGAGTCGAGATCGGTGTAGATCGTCTGGCGGGTGGTGCGAGCCGCCTCGGCGAGCGCCGCGATGTTGCGGTTGCCTGCGCGCCAGGCGCGGGCGACGAGGTCCGCCCGGACCTCGCCGGGCGGTCTGGCCCCCCACGCTCGCAGTTCCGCCATCGTCTGGTCACGCGGAGTACTCATGGCTCCAGGGTGTGTCTAATCACTAGACATGTCAATTCATTAGACACGCGGCGGCCGAGAAGCGTCCCTCCCCGGCGCGATCGCGTTCCCGTAGGCGGCTACGGATGTCTGCGGCATGGTGCAAGATCGTCGCCATGCGTTCGATCGTCGATGCGGTGTTGCTCGGGTGGTGGTGGCCGCTCGCGGTCTCAGTGGCGGTGGTGGCCGCAGAACATCGGCGCCGCGACGCCGCGCCCGACCGGGCCCGTGAGTATGCCGACATGGCCAAGGCCGTCCTCGCACTCTCCGCTCCCGCGTTCTGGCTGCTGGCCACCGGGCGGCAGGACGAGATGGCCGGGCAGCTCATCATGGCGGTCTTGGTCGCGCTGCTCGGCTACGGAGGCGCTGGGTCGGTGGTCGACTACGTCCGAGGCCGGCGGCGCCCGTAAGAACAGGACTGCCCTGGCCGGTTGGCACCAGGCGCTCTCCTCCCGCGGGCGGCTACCGGGCACCTGCGGCATGGTTCACAATGCGAGCGGGAGACTACGGGCAGCGAGGAGCCGAGCATGGGGTGGAAGGACGCGGCAGCCGCTGCCGAGCGTGCCCTGGAGAACCGCGAGGCCCGGCACCCCGACCCCTATCTGGAGCTCCTCCGCCTGGGCGTGCAGCACACCGACGAGGCCGTACAGGTGACTCTGATCGTCCCCGGCGCGATCGTCACCGGCAGGATCGTCACCCTCGACCAGTGGGAGCACTTGATGCTCAAGCAACTCAAGCAGCAGTCAAGTGCGCTGCGCAATGTCGCCGGGAACGCGATGGGGGCGCTGGACGACCGGGCGAGCGAACAGGAACGGCCCCGGCCGGACGAGGACAGCCCCTTCATCCACCTGCGGGACGTGACCTACCGGGCCAGCGGCGTCGAAGTGCCCCTGCCCACCTGGCGTGGACCCATCACCGGACTCGTCGGCTGGACGGTCGGCACCCCCGGGTAGAGCTCCCGGAAATCGGGCTGGCTCCGTCGGTGGTGACCGCTAGCATGCGCACAGGTCGGTCGTGGGCCGAGCAGCAGCCCACGACCGACCGGCCTCCGGGCTACAGCCCTGCCCGGCCGGGCGCCACCCCGTCGCGCCGGAACTCCTCGACGTGAAAGGGCCTCTGACGTGACGGCCAACCTCGACAAGCCCCAGTCCGTGGAGGCCGTGGCGCGGCCGGTCTTCGATCCCGCCGTGCCCGAGCCGGTCGTGCGTATGGTCGCCGACCTGGCCGACGCGGTGCCGCAGTTGCTCGCCGACGACAACGCCGAGACCCTCATCGTCTCGAACACCGAGGGCGGCCGGATCGTGCGCAAGTCCTTCAAGGCCATGGTGTGCGGCGCGATCGTCGGCGGCGCCGCCTGGCTGGCAGAACACTTTCTCGGGCAACCCCTGGCGGCTCCAGACACCGACCTCGGACACCGCACGGAACAGATCGACACCCTGGTGCGCTCCGCCCTCGACCTGTTCCAGACCGGCGGGGCGACCGTTGCCGCCGCGGGCGCGTGCTGCGCCGTCGTCGCGGTCGGCTTCCAGACGTCGCAGAACCGCCGGATGGACAAGGCCCTCGGGCAGGCCCGCGGACTCTACGTCCACCCGAGCTGGCTCAGCGCCGACGCCGTCCAGCTCCTTGCCCGGGCGCAGCAGGCCGCCGACACCGTGCTGCGCTCCCGGCTGCACACGCAGGACATGGAGGGCCTGGGCGCCGCCAACCGCGTGCAGCTGCCGGAGCGGATCTGGTCCATCGCCCAGTCTCTGCACCGCTACAGCCAGGCCCGGGTCGCCAGCGCCCGAACGGGCGGCGACGAGGCGACGACGCTCCAGGAGCTGCTGACGGGGGAGCAGGCCGCCCTGGACATGGTGCGCTCCGCCCTCGAGGAGCAGGTCTTCGCGCTGGAGGCGTACGCCCGCCGGGCGCAGGAGGTCGACCAGATCGCGGCCGAGCGCAGGGCGGTGGAGCAGGTGGAGGCGCGCAGCGAGGCGCTCATGGACCTGGTCGCCGAGACGGCGGCGTCCGAGCTCGCGGTCGGCGAGATCAACCCGCTGACCGAAAAGGCCTCCGCGGTGGCCGTCTCGCTCGCCGAGGCGCTGGCGGCGGCCAAGGACGCAGCTACCGCCGCGCTACCGCCCGGCCGGTAGGTGGCGAGAGGGCGTCCCGCTTCAACGTGCCGCCCACACCGGACAGTCGACCGTGTGCCGCGTGAGCACCAGGACCGTGCCGCCGTCCATCACGCTCGTGCTCAGCGTCGCCGCGCAGCAGGCGGGCCGACCTTTGGCCGGCATCGTCTCCCGGGCGCGCCCGCTGACGGCGCCGTTCGGTGGCAGCGGCAGCGGCGCCGGGGTGGCGCCCGAGCGGGGCTGCCGCCGCCGGTGGAGGACTGATCGTCGTCGGGCCATGGCGACACCCTGCCCGCTCGCGCCGCTGCGTGGCCGACGGCGGCAGGCGACACGCCGGGCACGGCTGCCAGCTGGTAGGCCCCGGGCGCCGGTCACCAAGGGCGGGGCCGCAGGTCCCAGCGGGGCGCTCCCCCGTGGTGGTACCGGATGACCGCCTGGGTCAGGGCGTGCTCGGCCTGCCGCAGGCGCACGTCCTCCATGCGCCCCTCGTCCTTCGCCCAGTCCGGCAACGGCCGGTCAGGGAGCGCGGTGGTGAGCGTCTGCCCGAGCTCCGCGATCCGCACGTCCCACTCGCTCAGGGTGTGCCGGAGAGTGCGCACCAGGAGGTCCACCGCCGCAACCGGGTCCGCGCCATCCCCACGAGCCTCCGTGGCCGCCTCCACCAGCACATCCTCGTCGAGGTCGCTGAAGAGATCCCGCAGTTCCGCGGTGTGCTGCAGGTGCTGTTCGAGGATGTCGCGCAGGTCGGCGTCAGGCGGTGCGGCGGATTCCTCGCAGGTCGACTCGCGCTCCTCGCGGAAGGCGGCGGGCTGGTCGACTGCGGGCGGCTGGCCCCGCCGCTGGCCGGCCAAGGTGACCAGCACCCGTTCCGCCTGGGGGCCCAGCGGTGCTCGGCGCCGAATGCCGCGACCGGTGGAGATGGTGCTGCTGCTCATGCCTGATCCAACGCGCGAACGGGCGAAGCGGCTACGGGAAGGCGGAGGAGAAGGCCGTCGGACCAGTCCGGTCGGGCCCGGCCGCCCGTTGCCCCGCCGTGGACGGACGGGGGCGGGCCCGAGGCGGTCGCCGCTGATCCGGTCCAGGGCGGCGAGACAGGGCTCCGAGCTGGCTGGTTTCGTCGACGAAACTTCTCGCAGCCCCCAGTCCAGGTGGCGGGGGCGGGACTCCCTGGGGCCTGGCCGCCCCGTTTATGTGTATTTTCCTTTTACTGAAAACACGTGGACAGTGACGGTGGAACCCCGTAGAGTGAGGTTGTTATTTCAGCAAGGTGAAAACACAAGGAGGTGACGGTGTACGTCACGACAGGCCAGACGGCTACTGCGCTGGGATGCTCGATCCCGACCGTCAGGAAGTTGCTGGCCACCGGCGTCATCCCGGGAGTCCTGGAGCACGGCCGACAGATCGTCCCCCAGACCGCGCTGCACGAACTGCAGCACCGGAGCGGGCCGGACCTCTCGGCGCTGCGCCACCCGGAGGTCGCGGTCCTGCGCACTGGCAGCGCCGAGCACGTCGGTGGGCCGGACGGCGGTTGGAGCGGCTTCGGCACCGAACTGACGGAGGGCCAGCTACTGGCCGCCCTCTCCGGCTGGTGGCGCTGCGACCCCGCCCGGGTGGCAGCTGCCGCTGTACTGCCGGTCACCGTGGCCGGCTTCGTCGTCGCCGTCCTGACCGGCCTGGAGGACTGGACGGCCGACGGGACTGCGGGAACGGGGGCCCGCTACCAGTTCACCGGGGCCCGCCTCGCCGGCTACCTCACCGACCTGACCCACCCCGCCAACCGGGTCGCCTCCGCCCCGGCCGGCACCGACGACCGACGCCTGGCCGACCTGCTGCTCGGTACCCGCCTGCCGTCCCAGTCGAGCGGACCGATCGCCTACGTCAGCACCCGCACCGCCACCGACCAGCCCACCGAAGGGGAGTGAAACCCGTGGACGAGACGTACAACGACAAGCTGACCGAGCTGCGCGCCCTGCGCCCCCAGGTGGCGAAGGCGCAGGGTGCCGTCGAGACCGCGGAGAAGACGCTCGCCGCCAGGAAGACCGCCTTCGAAGCTCTCGTCGGGCAGCGCGCCAAGCTCGTGGTGGAACTCGCCCAGCTCGACGACGCCCAGGGCAAGGGCGAGACGATCGCCAAGGCCGCCGGGATGAAGCTCGGGGACGTCGTCCGGATCGCACCGGCTCTGAGTCCCGTCCAGAGCACCGCCAACGGCACCGGCGCCGTTGTCTCCACCGCGCCCTCCGAGACGGCCGCGGTCACCGAGGCCGCCCCCGCCGAGGCGCAGCCCGTGCCCGTCGTGCCGGAGCCTCCGGCCAACTCCCCTGACGCCCAGGTGCCCGCACCGGTGTCCTCTCCCGAGGCCCGCCCGGTCCGGATCCTGCCTTCTATCCCGCAGGGCCCGGCCGGAGAGCGGTACTTGGTGCCCGTCCCTGACCTGCACAAGAAGCGGCCGGTCTGGGAGCAGCGGTGGTACTCGACGGTGTGGCTGGACACCCGGACCGGCGCGCTGGCCATGGAGCCCCCGGCCGCGAACGTCGTCCAGGTCGACCTCGGAGCCCGTCGGCCCGGTGACATCCTCGACGCGGTCACCTCCGTGGTGCCCGGTGTCCGGCGGATCTACATCACCGGCGGCGACCCCTGGCACATCGAGGCCGAGCGCTACTCCACGCTCAAGGACGCCGTGGCGGCCTGGCTCAACGCGCCCAGCGAGCGGTGGGCGGAGAGCACCGGCGGCGGCCCGAACCGCGATCAGCTGGCCAGTCACCTGGTCCACCCCCGCAACCCGGTCGGCCGCTACATCCGGGCCGGGGCCGAGCGGAACAACCCGACGATCGAGATCCACTCGGTCGGTGCGTGGTTCCAGCCCGACGGTGCGGACGTCGCCGTGGTGCGGCACGCCTTCATCCTCATGTACGAGGCGCTCAAGCAGCAGTGGGACGACGTGGTGATGATGGCGTTCCCGAGCGCCATGGGGAAGGACCTGTGGAAGCGCACCATCCCGACCACCGGCCAGTGGGCTGGCGGCTTCCCGGTGATGAGCGAGGAGCTGCGAGGGCTGCTGCACGCCACCGCCGGCCAGGGCCGCACCGAGCTGATCGTTCCGCCGCGCGTCCCGCAGCAGTTGCCGGGCCTGTTCGAGGCTGACCGCACCTTCGCCTACGCGCGGCACACCCATCGAAGCGGCGTCGGAACCCCTCGCCGCGTCACCGGCCGGGCGTTCGAGGCGATGGACGCCAAGCAGCGGCGCAGCGCCCTCTACGACCCCTCGCACTGGCACATCCGCGCGACCGTCCCCGGCGGCTGGGAGCACGTCGGAGTCCTGCCCGCGCCGGTGCCCGGCGAGCGTGCCTGGGAGTACCCGGCCACTCCGGGTGCCACGTTCACCACCTGGGCGGGTGGCCGCGAAGTCCTCCTCGCGCTGGAGAACCCGCAGAAGCTCCCGTGGCGGATCGAGGTGCTGGACGGCCTGGTCTGGCAGGAAGGCGACCCGCTGGACGAGTGGTCGAACAAGCTCAAGGCCGCCTGGTCGTACCTGCTGGGCCTGTCCCAGATGCACGGTGACGAGCGCACCCGCCGCGCCGCCTACCTCGCGTCTCGCGGTATCCGCTCGATCCAGCTGCTCGGAATCGGGGCCTTCGCCCAGCGTCCGCGCGTCAACCACGGCAGCACGCCCGTCGACCAGACGGTCCCCGACGGCGCGATGATCATCGGTCAGGCCGAGGATCGATTCCTCTGGGAGCGAGCCACCCCCAACTCCAAGGACCCCTGGGCGCACCCGGAGTGGAGCGCCGGGCTCTGGTCGGACGCCCGCGCCGCGCTGCTCGACATGGCCGTCAAGGACGAGGCCAACAAGAAGACCATCGGCCGGGTCGGCGCGCTGCACCTGCCTGCTCGCTCGGTCGTGGCCCTGCGTACCGACGCGATCTACACCACCGAGCCGATCGGCCACTGGCCGTACTTCGGCCGCCCCGGCGAGTACCTGCTCAAGGGCCACCTGCCCGGCCCGGTCGACGCCCCCGTCACCGAGGACGGCCTGCTGGCCCTGCGCAACCAGGGCCGCATCCACCTCGCCCAGTCCCGCCAGGCCGCTCAGCACACCGACGATCAGGGAGGCACGCGATGAGCCCCGCCGACCCGGCCAACCCCAACGAGGCCGCCCGCCTGACCCAAGAGCTCCTCGACGAGGGCTACACCAAGCGCCAGGTCGGCACCATGCTCGACCGCGATGCCAGCTACATCAGCCAGTTCTGGTCCAAAGGGAAGGGCGCCAGCATGGTCGGCGCTCTGCGTGAGCTGCTCCAGGCGGTGCGCGGTGGCGAGCGGGACACCGAGGCGCTCTCCGTCATCGCGGCCCAGAACGTCAAGCGCCGCACGACCAAGAGCGGACAGAAGGCCCGGGTCCGGGGCAAGGACATCATCGGCCAGGAGGGGCGCAGCATGATCGGCCGCGCCGGAAAGCAGGCGATCGGGACGGGTGCCTCCCACCTGGCGAAGGTCGTACGCTCCACCGGCGCAGTCAGCGGGCGCCTGGCGTTCACCGTACGGATGCGAGCCGACCAGTTCACCATGTCCGCCGGTGACGACGGGGACTCCGCGGGCCTTCGCCGCGGGTTCCTGCCCCGCTCCGACGGCACCGAGGAGAGGGCCTACGGGGACTCCGTCAACCAGGGCTTCGACGCGGCGGAGTGGACCGAGCGGGTCGACCGGCACCACGGCGACGTCACTGAGGCCATGCAGGAGTGGCTGGTTGAGACCGGCCGGGCCGTTCCGGACGCCAAGGTCGAGTACCTGGAGGTCCGCGGCTGGGTACCCCGGTCCTGACCCGGCCCACCCGCGCCTGGGCGCCGCCGCCCTGCTCCCTCAGCCCACTGCACCGCTTCCACAGAGACGAGGACATCCGTCGTGAACCCCACCGTCGGCCAGCAGGGCGACAAGCTGTCCGAGCAGGCCGCCGCCGACCTGGCCGGGGCCAGGGCCCTGGCCGAAGCCGTGATCCCGGGCCGCCGCCCGGTGCCGCCGAAGGTCCGGATCGCGCCGATGCGCGACTACCAGCGCAGGGCCGTCTCGGCGGCCTACCGTGAGGTCAGGCACGGCGGCCGGGCGATCCTGGAGATGGCGTGCGGCGCGGGCAAGACGTTGGTCTCCGCCAACTGTGCCAAGCGCCTCGCGCGGTACGGGCGCGTCCTGGTGCTGATGCCGACGATCGAGCTGCTGGAGCAGACCGCCCGGTCCTGGAGCACGATCGGCGGCCGGACGGGCACCGCGATCGCCGCCTGCTCCAAGGAGGAGGCGCTGGAGAGCGCCGAGGCCGGCGGGCATGTCGAGGGATTTGTCACCACGGACGCCGCCGAGCTGGCCGACCTGGTCGCCCGGGTGCCCGCGGGCAAGCCCGTCACCGTGTACGCGACGTACGCCTCCCTGGAGAGGATCGTCAAGGCGCACGACGAGTTCCGCCTCCCCGGGTGGGACCTCGTGATCATCGACGAGGCCCACCGCACCGCGGGTGCCCTCGACAAGACCTGGGCCGCCGTCCACGAGGACGCCAAGGTCCCGGCCGAGCGGCGGCTGTACTTCACCGCCACCCCGCGCATCGCCGACGAGCCGGCCGAGGGCGACCTGTCCGACCTGGTGCTGGGCAGCTCCCGCAGCCTGTACTCGATGGACGACGAGGAGGTCTTCGGGCGCACCGTGTTCCGGTGGACGTTCGAGGAGGGGGTGACCGGCGGCTGGATCGCGGACTACCAGATCATCGTGCCGGTGGTCACCGACGAGGACCTGCGCTTGCTGCTGTCGCTCCCGGCCGTCTCCGACCTGCGTTCCCAGCGCACGAACGAGGACCTGCAGAGGCTCGCGCTGCAGGTCGCGGTGCTGCGTGCGATCGCCGATCTGGGCCTTCGGCGGGTCATCTCCTTCCACGCCCGGATCGACTACGCGCGGAAGTTCGCGGCCTCCCTCGTGGAGACCGCCGACCTGCTGCCGGACTACGACCGGCCTGAGCGGATCTGGGCCAAGGCGGTGGCCGGCACCGACCCGCGCCGCATCCGCCAGGCCGCGTTCGACGAGTTCCGTGCCCACACCGGAGTACGGGAAGGGGACGAGGGCGAGGAGTGCGGCATCCTGTGCAACGCTCGCCTGCTGGCCGAGGGAATTGACATGCCCACGGTCGACGCGATCGTCTTCGCCGACCCGAAGACGAGCCCGGTGGACATCGTGCAGGCCCTGGGCCGGGCCGTGCGCCAAGCCCCCAACGAGGGCAAAACCGCCTACGTCATCATCCCCGTCTACATCGCGTCCCCCGACCGCGAAGCCGGTGACGACGAGGCCGACGACCTCCCCGTCGCTGACCCGGCGATCGTCACCCCGGCCGGCCCCCAGGTCCAGGAGGAGGCCGACACCGCCATCCAGTCCTCCGCCTTCCGCTCCGTCCTGCACGTCCTGCGCGCGCTCGCCTCCGTCGACTCCCGGGTCGTCGGCCGCATCGCCGACCTGCGCACCCACCGCTCCCAGCCCGGCACCACCTTCAACACCGGCCCCGTTCGACTCACGGCCAGCGCCCCGCAGGCCGACGCCGACGACCAAGGCCCGAAGGACGAGACCGAGGCCACGGAGACCGAGACCGAGGCCACGGAGACCGAGACCGAGGCCGCGGTGGCGCAGCCGGCGGAGCAGTCCCCGATCGAGTGGCTGCGCATCAAGGCCAGCGCCCACGCGGCCGAGATCCTGCGCTCGCTGAAGCTGAGGATGTTCAGCCCGCGCACCCAGGAATGGGAGCGGATGTGGGCCCGCGCCGCAGAGTTCTACATCGAGCACCACCACCTCGACGTCACCGACACGGACCAGCACCAGGAGCTGATCACCTGGCTCGGCAACCAGCGCTACCTGCACGAGAAGGGCACCCTGGACGCGGCCCGAGTCTCGGAGCTGAACGCCATCGGGATGATCTGGGACAAGCACGCCCACGCCTGGGCGCGCGGCGCGGCCTACGCCACGGCCTACCAGAAGACCCACGACCACCTGGCCGCGAAGACGAAGGAGCAGCTCGACGGGTACAACATCGGCCGCTGGCTGGAGCGCCAGCGCAAGGCCGAACTCAACCCCGAGCAGAACGCCTCACTCGACGCGCTGGACCCGCTGTGGCGGCTGGAGCCGGACTGGAACCGCTCCTACCGGCGCATGGTCGCCTACCTCGCGGGCGGCGGGACGCTCACCGGCCCGGTGAACCGCACCGGCGTGGAGACCGACCCCACCTTCCGCCCCGGCTCGTGGCTGCGAAAGCAGGACAAGGCCCGGGCCGAAGGCGCGCTGACGACCCAGCAGATCAGCTTGCTGGACGCCCTGCACGAGCAGCACGGTGACACGTCCCCGGCTGCTGCCACGTCCGGATCGGAGCACCGCGGATGAACGGCTACGGCCGCATCCTGCTGGCGGAACTGCTGACGAGCGCCGGCCACTCCCTGGACTACGCCGACGGAGCCATCGCCCGGGACGAGCTCGACGTCCTCGACTGGGCCGCCAGCGCCGCGGAAGCGGCGGCATTTGATGGCCCCCACGGCCGCAGCGACGACTACAACAAGGGGTGGATGGACGGAGCAGCCGCCGCCGAGGAGCGGCTGCTCGTAGAAGCCGAACGGGCGCGCCTCGAGGCAGCCGCCGCTGGCATCACCGTCCCGCCGGAGTCGCCGTCGCTGCGCCCCGAGCTGGCCGAGCGGGCCGCCGCCCGCGTCGCCGAGCGGCAGGGCTCGCTCGCTCGAGCGATGACGCCCCGGACGGCCCGGCTGCCAGCCCGGCCGGAAGGGCGGCCGTACGTCGAGGACGAGTACAGGCAGCCTCTGGACGAAGACGGGGAGCCGGTCCGCCTGGCCGTCCACCACGTCGACGGCCAGCTGCTGATCCCGGCCGAGCAGGTGACCGCCATGGTGAGGGGCATTGCCCACCTCTGGAGGCACCAGCGCGGCGGCGGAGCGCCGCTGGACTTGGACACCACCGCGCGACTGTGCCAGTCCCTGGAGGACTATGCCGACGACCTCGACGCCGAAGTCGGCGCCGGCGACCGCTCCACCCCAACGCCCTGACGGCCGAGAACAACCTTCTGTCCGGCCGGGGCCACCCAGCTCCGGCCGGACACCAGCCGAGCCCGAACCGCACCGAAGGGAACCAGCATGGACGCGAACACCGTCGTCACGATCGGCAGCACCGTCATCGCCGCCGCAGCCGCGCTCGGGGGCACGTTACTGGGCCACCTCATGCAGCAGCGGGCCACCCGCGCCCAACAGAAGATCCAGACCTCCGAGGCCCGCCGCGCCGAGATCCTCGCAACGGTGACCGCCCTGGTGAGTGCCCTCGACAACCACCGCCGCGCCCAGATCGTCCGGACCCGCGCCTTGGCTCTCAACCCCAGCGCTCCCGAGCAGGTCGACCACGAGCACTCCCCGGCCGTCCACGACACCCGCAGCGCCGTCACCCCGCCGCGCCTCGCCCTGCGGATGACCTGTCCGGCCCTTGCCGCCGCAGCGGAAGCCGCCGTCACCGCCACCTTCGCCCTGCGCGGCGCCGCCTCGCTCGCCGAGGTCGACCGCCTGCGCGCCAGGGCGAAGGCAGCTTGCGACGCCCTGGTTGCAGAAGCCAGCGCCCTTCTGGCTACCGCTGCCTGACAGAAGGCCAGGACGCCCAGCCCGGCCCTAGCAGGTGAGGTCACCCGTAAGAGTGAACGTGGATAGAGGAATTCCTAACGAGACGTCAAGGGGCTAAGCTCCCCCTCGTTAGAAGTGCTTCTATCCACGTCCGTTGCACCGGGAGCCGCTTTGAAAATCACCCTGATCGCCGAGGAACCGACCGATGGCTTCCTGGATGACCTACGCACTCTGCTCGCCAAGCACGCCGCCGACGTCGTCGTCGACACCGGCTGGACGTCCGAGCGGGCCAGCCGCTACTACCTCGCCCTGCCGCCCCGCGCCCAGCGGATCCTGGAGGAAGCCGTCGCGCGCGGCGGCACCGTCGCCGCCGACGACCTTCGCGGTGAAGACGCCACCGCCAGCCTCAAGGGCCACGCCGCCGGCCTAACCCGCACCATCACCCGCGCGATCCAGGAAAGGTGGCTCCCCAGCGGGATCGAGTCCCCTGTCCAGGGCGTCGGCCCGGGCTACGGCAAGGTCCTCGGCTACCGCGTCCACACCGACCAGCTCGACCTGTTCCGCGACACTGTCCTCGCCCTGCCCTGCCAGCGCCGCACCGCCCTCGCCCAGGAGATCACCGAACGCGGCGGCAACTGGAACATCGCCCGCGCCAGCACCGCCCTCGGCCTCCTCAAGCTCCCCACCGACTTCGAGGGCGCCGCGGTCCTGCTGCGCCACCTCGCCGACGTCGGGCACATCGTCCCGGGCACCCCTGGCCACGACGACACCTACCAGCTCGGCACCAGTACCGAGAACTGAGCAGGTCCTGCCCGCCCGCGCAGAGAGCGCGACGCCACCAGGTGGACACCCGCCCCGGCCTGACCAGCCGCCGCTGCTCCGTGGGCCACTGGCTGCCGGTGGCCCACGGCACGCTCCCCTTCGTACGCGCCGGAGCGGAGGCGTAGCGCCATGTGTCCGGGTGGCTACGAAGCCGCTACCCCTAGGCCCGCGATGCCGCTATTGTGTTCCGGTACCTATTGAGAGGTATGGGCTAGCGCGCCGAGCCCGAGTCCCGCCGACCTGCCCGCGAGGGGCGGCACAGCGGTCAAGGTGGTAGGAGTCGAAAGAGCTCCCGCACCGCGCGAGGTGATCATTCGTCAGGTCCACCCTTTGTGCTCTGCGCTGATGCTGCGCGCGGGCCGGGTCGCGGGACCGCGCACCGCGCTGGAAGGCATCCCGTGCCCAAGGACAAGCGCTCCAAGAAGCAGGCCGCCCGCCGGAAGGGGAAGGCCACCGGCGCCCCTCACGCCGCCATCGTGAACGGCGCCGCCCACCGGCACCCCGCCCCCGACTTCGGAGTCATGGACTCCCGCCCCTACGGCGTCACCAGGCAGGTCAACCTCGCCCCCGCCGCCGCCCTGGTCGGTGCCGCCCGCGCCGGCTGCCGACCGTGCCAGAAGTCGGCGATCCCGGCGGTGCTCGCCAGTGACCGCCTCATGGTGGCCACCCTGGCGGGGACGCCGTTCAGCCTGCTGCCGTCCACCGGGCTGCTGTCGCCCGCCTCCGTGAAGCTGTGGGAGGTCGGTCGGCGAATGCGGGAGAGCGGCTTCGATGGCCCGGCCCCGGCCGCGCCGATGCTCGCCCTCCTGGAGAGCCTGCCGGAGGAAGAACTGCGCGACATCCTGGAGGACGCCCTCGACATGTGGGCCGGATTCGGAGCCGGTCCCGAGGAGTCCGCCGCGACGCCCGCCGACGAGCGGGCGGAGCACGACACCGACGAGGACGACCTGCCGGAGGCCACCGCGCCCCCTGAGAATCCCTTCACCGGCGAGGGCCTGGTCTACCTGAGCGCCGACCAGCTGGCCGCCGGGATCCCGCTGCCGCTGCTGCTGCAGTCCGCCCTGACCGGCACCGTCGAAGACCAGATCACCGAGCATGCCCACGACCTCTTCGACACGCTGAACGAGCGCGGCCCGGCCGCGATCCGCGAAGCCGTGCTGCTGCTGGCCCAGTACCTGCTCTCCGGCGGGACGTACGGGGCAGGGAGCGAGGCCTCCGTGCGGTACTACCGCCAGCAGCCTGCCGCTGACCTCCAGACCCCTGCGCTGACCGTCATGCACCTGCTGCTGGCCACGTACATCGGCACCGGCCGCCCCGGCGCCGAGCACTTCCTCGACGGAGACGAGGTCGACGCCGAGCTCGGCGGTGTTCTGAGGATGCTGTTCTGCATCGCCGCGTTCGCGTCCGGCTGGCCCGCCGCCCGCCAGCAGGCGCTGACCGAGGAGCTGTGCGCCGGTGTCCGCTGACCTCGTACCCCAGGCCGTGCAGACCAGCACCGACCCGGCCGACACCGCCCACCTGCGCGCGGGCAAGCGCATCACCCTGGAGGAGATCACGCTCCACCTGTCCGGCGCCGGCGTGCTGCTCGCCCAGCTGGCCCGTGCCGCGGAGACCCCCGACCAGCCGGTGGAGCTCGCCGACCTGATCGACCCGCTGAACCGCCACGCCAAGGAGCTAGCCGCCTTCGCGAAGATGGCGAGGCACCTGACGGCGATCGTCGCCGGGGATGTGCCGCTGGCCGCGACCATGCCCGACGGGGCGCGCTGGGGAGCAGCCGCCCGCGGCGAGGAGCGGCGGGAGTCCTTCGGCGGGCCGGCCGTCGTGCCGACGATCCGCCAGCTGGAGATGCTCGCTGACCGGGTGGCCGCCCACGATCCGGACGCTCCAGGGTGGCGGCAGGACCGCTTCGGCCAGGAGACGAAGAGGATCACGTTCCCGGAGGCGATGCTCGGGGTCACCTTCGTGGAGTCGAAGGCCGCCCGGGCCCGGCGCGCGGCCGAGCGGGAGCGGGCGATCCGGCAGGAGGTGCTGGAGACGGCGTGCCCGTCGCCAAAGTGCGGAGCCGAGCGGGGCGATCACTGCCGAACCTCCACCGGCCGGATCTCCGAGCAGCCGCACAAGGGCCGCCTGGACGAGGCCACGGCCTCGGTGGACGCCCGCCTGGGGTTCGACCTCAACCCGGTGGCGGTGCCCGGTGCCTGACGAGGACACGATGCGCACCGGCACGATGCGGCTGGAGGTGACCGTCGACCGCTACATGGCGGCCCGGCTCGCCCGGTTCGCCGGCAGTCGCGGCCTGTCCGTGCCCCGGGTGCTGGAGATGCTGCTCGAACTCTCCGAGATGCGGGCGGCGGACGGCACCTTGCGGCTGGGCCCGTTCACCGTCGGCTCGGACTGCGGCCCGGGCCCCGACTGGGTCGGCACGGTATTCGCCGACCCGCCGCAGGTCGAGTACCCCGGCCTGGACGGCTACGGCCGTAGCGTCCGCGCCCGCGTCGCGCCCGGCCCGGCCGGGCGAGACCGCTACGGCACCTACGGCCTGCGCGATCGCACCACCGAGACGCCCCGCCAGCAGCAACAGACCGACTGCACCGACCTACCCGAACTCGAGCCGCAGACCGTCCACTCCCACGCCACCGGCCTGACGCCGCCCGGACCGGAGTGCACCTGCGGCAGCGCGCCGTGCGGGGGACTGGCACCCGTACGGGACGACTGCCCCGAGCACGGCCCGCTCGAGGTCCCGCTGTTCTGGCACGCCGGCCGCTACTGCCTGGCCACCGCGGACGAGCTGTTCTAGCTGCAGCGGCACGGCGCGGCAGTCCGTTCCCGACAGGGAGGGGCCCCGCGCCGTCGGCTCCGGTACCGCTCCCTTAAGGGAACGGCCAGACCGCGCCCGAGACCCAGGGGAACACCAGTGGCGCCAGCCGCTTGCAGAACGGATCGCCACTGCCCGCCGCCTTATCAGCCGCCCACTGCCGCACCGCCCCCGCCGCCCAGTCAGCCAGCTGCAGCTGCGGGTGCGCCCTGCTGTCGGCGAATTCGATCCGAGACGCCGGTAGCTGCTGCACGAATCCCCCGGGGTTGGCCGGGTCAGGGAAAAGGTGTGCCGTGCGCAGAGTCACCGCCCACTGGGCGATCACCTTCGACGAGTCGTGGACCAGCCGGAACCGGCCTATCGACCGCCCGAAGTCCAGGCACAGCTCGTACAGGGCCGGGACAGCCGGATCTAGCGTGTCCCGCAGGTCTCCCGATCCGAGGTCCACTACCGCCTCGTCCGCTACAGGTCGGCAGTGCTCCATCAGCTCGAACAGGCCAGCTGCCTCGTTGTGCGGGACCGTTGCCCTGAACGAGGTGATCGAGGCGTACAGGTCGTCCGTGCTTGCCCGTTGCCGCACCCAGTCCACGAACGCCTGCAGCATCCGGTCGTAGGCTGCCCGGTCGCCGAGCCGCCTCCCCGCCAAGTGCATCATCTCGGCCAGCGCCAGGGTCTCCTGCCCGTTGTAGAGGTTGTAGCCCATAGCGTGGGCCATCGGCTCCATCAGCAGGTCAACCATCTTGGTCATCACCATGAACTGCTTGTGCATCAGCTGTGCGCGGACGGCGCCCTCGGGCAGCTGCTCGAATGCCCGCAGCAGCGCCTTCCGGCCTCGGGCTGCCTTCGCCAGCGACCCGTACTTCGGCTCGCCCTGCGTCGACGGCAGCTGGCACCGTACCTCGGCGACGAGGTCGGCAGCTGCCCGGTCGTCGAGATGAACTCCCGCCAGGGCGAAGACCGGCTGCCCGGGATCGAGCAGGTTCTGGCCCGAGTTGCCGGTCTCATCGAAGTAGACCGTGGGGTCGTCGGTAGGAGGCATTCCCCGAGGATGCCGCCCGTGAGAACCGGTCGGCGACCGCTTTCCGCGAAGCCGATCGGCTTCGGGATCCTCCGCGCGGTGGCCGCGGCAGGGGCTGCCCCGGCACTCGCTCCGCCAGATTCGGCAGGGTGGTTCAGACCGCATGGGGCGAGCGGCTGGGCGCCACGGCTGTTCAGCGGTGGTCGGCCGGGAACCCCGCGGTCATCGACCCGTCGCGGCGCCGCCGCAGCCACACCGGGCGGTGCCCCAGCTGGGCGACGGAGGGGGTGACGAAGAGCAGGCCCAGCTCCTCGCCCGGCTCGGCGGTGTCGTAGGCAGCTGCGACCACCAGGCGCAGCGCCTCGCACGCCGCACCGTCGGGGTCGAGCGCTGCACCGGGCGGGTCCAGGTACGCCCCCAGTTCGATCAGGGCGGTGCGCAGCGCGCTGGTGACGTGGGTGATCTGCGCGCCGTTGAGAGCGGGGTGGCCGGCGGAGTCCGGGTGGGGCAGGACGGTGGTATTGGACGGTGAGGTGGTGGTCACGGAGGTCATGCATAGGAAGGTAGGCGCAGGGCCCGACAACGACTGGGCTCTGCAGCGCCCGGGTCACTCGATCGAGGACGGCGTATGTCAACCCGGGAGGAGGTCGTCCACCTCCAGGTCGGGGCGGGTGCGCAGGACTCGGGGCCGGTGGCGCCAGCGCCCGAATTCGAGCTGGCCGGCGTCGACCTCGATGTCGACGACGATGGTCGGCACGACCGGCCGGTAGAGAACTGGGGGGCTGCCGGGAAGACCGCCAACGGTGCCGGGCAGCTCGGCCAGCTCGGCGGCGGCCGGTTGCAGGCGGGAAGCCAGCTCCGCCCGCACTGCGGGTGGCAGGGGGAGGCTGACCCCGACCGGGCGCAGATGGCCCCTGCTGCTGGGCAGCCCGAGGACGGCGCCCTGGGAGGCGGGGGTCGCGCCCGGGGTGATGCCGAGGACGACGGCGCTCGTACTGTCCTTCACCCGGTACTTCAGCCAGTCGGAGCGGCGTCCCGGCCGATACGGCTGGGAGGAATCCTTCACCACACAGCCCTCGATGCCGCCGCCCAGTGACCCGAACCAGCCCTTGGCCTGCTCCGGGTCGGCGGTGGTCGGCAGCGGCCAGATTCGCCCGCCCGCGGGGAGCAGGTCGAGCAAGCCGGAGCGTCGTTCTTCGAGAGGCAGGGGGCGCAGGTCGACCGCGCCAGTGGCCAGCAGGTCGAACGCGGCGACCTGGACGTGGAAGGTCTCCCCGGCGCGGGGGCCGCGTCCGCCCGCGCGGGTCTGCAGCAGGCCGAAGGCCAGTGAACCGTCGGTCTTGACGGCCAGCAGTTCGCCGTCCACGACCGCCTCCGGCAAACCGGCGGCCACGGCCGCGATGTCCGAGAACGCCGCGGTCAGGTCGGTACCGTGGCGGCTGTACACGGCCGGGCGTTCACCGGTGCGCAGGCACACCCGCCAACCGTCGGCCTTGGGTTCGAACCACCGGTGGCTCTGTGCCGCAGGCAAAGCGGCGACCGGGCGGGCCAGCGCGAGCTCCACCGGCAGGTCGAAGGGCGTCCGGCCCCGGCCCGCCGCCGCCCTCCGTGTTTTCGGCACCCTTACCTCCTTGCGCCCTTGCCTCCAGGATGGTCCGGCCACGTTGCGGATGGCGTGGAGGAGCGCGCCACCCTGGAGTTGTGGCACGTGTTCGGTACTGCGCAAGCTGCGGAGGCCGGCTCCCCCGGGGAGCCTCGTCCCGGCGCTGGTACTGCAACGACGCCTGCCGGGCCCAGGCGTACCGCAACCGCAAGGTGGAACAGCGCCGCCTGGACTTCCTGGCCCTGCTCGGGCAGGCCCATTACGCCAGCCACCGACGGCTGATCCGGGCGCTGACCTGTCCGGTCTGCGGGCGCGCGACCATGGCCAGGGCGGGCCGGCGGCGCGATGCCGTCTACTGCTCCGGCCGGTGCCGGTCCCGCGCCTGGCGTCGCCGGGCCCAGGCGGCAGCGTGACGTCAAGCCGTCACGAATCCGCCCCGTACCGGCCGGTATGACGCCTCCACGTCACGCTACGCAGCCCTTTCGTGCGTCCCTCCACGATGGTGGCTCCGGTGCGACCGCCGTGGTGCAATTCGGTGCGCCTGGGGGCATATTGAGGCCACCTGAGTGATGATTTTCAGTCTCTCGAAGGGAGCGGAACTTTTTCTGCAATGGGGGAACGGAAGAGGGGCAAAGGCCCTATTCTTTTCTCATGACGAAGCCTGACGGTGGAGCAAAGTCAGTAAGTCGCCTCGTGCCGGCACAGAGAAACCAGCCGGACGTACCGAACGTGCGCAACTTCCGGGATGCGGGAATTTCTCCCCTGCGCCCTGGGGTCCTGTACCGATCCGGTTCCTTGAACCGGCTGACCGAAGTGGGGTCCGAGCGCCTGCGAGACCTGGGCGTTCGCACGGTGATCGACCTGCGCAGCAATGTCGAGAGCAATGTCTGGCCCGGGCAGATCCACGGGCTCACTATCGAATGGGTTTCGATTCCGGCGCTGCCCGATCTGGATGCCCTGAAGGAAATGGGCTTCTCCGACTTCTCCGGCTTCGACGGCAAGCCGTGGCCCGTGGATCCCGCTGCCCTGTACCCGTTCATGGCCACCTACGCGGCCCCGGCGATCGCGGCGCTGGTAAGGCGGCTGGCCGAGCCAGCCTCGCTGCCAGCGGTCGTGCAGTGCGCGGTGGGCAAGGACCGGACGGGCCTCGCGGTGGCGGTGATCCAGTCGTTGCTGGGCGCCCCGCGGGACCAGGTCGTCGGGGACTTCGTGCAGTCCAATGTCGAACTCGCGCTGACGGCCGGCCCGACATCCTTTCTGGACGAGGCAGGGGTCACCCGTTACTCCCACCCGGTCAGCGAAGCCCTTCTGGCCTCCGCGATGGACACGATCCTGACCGCGCACGGCTCTATCCCCGCCTACCTGGCACCCCACGGGGTCACAGCGGCCGACCTGGACGCCCTGCGCTCCAACCTGCTCGCCTGATCAGACTCGCCCAGCTGCGCCCGCGATCCGGAGGACCGCGGGCGCAGCTGCGTGAGCACGTCCGGCCGCCGCGCGGGGCAGCGCGTCGATGCCTCGTCATCCGTTGGGGTGACATTCGCAACGTGGCCGGCAGCGGGAGTGCCATGCCGCTGATGTCCACCGCCGACATCGCCGCAGGCCACGCCCGGTGTACTTTGATCAATTACGCGACCGGCGATCACTGAATGCGATCTTGGAAATGCCGAACTGTACTCGCGGCGCGGCGAGTTGGTCACCCCGTGGCCGTTGTGCGGGGCGACTCGTATAACATCGCTTGGGTCGCATGGCGAGCCCTGGTGTCCTAGCGTTGATTTGTGCTGCTGGTAGACCCATGGGCCGATTCGGGATCTAGGTATGGGAGCGGCTGAAATGGCTGATGCGCCTGGTGGTTCGATCGCGCTTTCCGGCGGGCGGATGACCGACGGTGTCGTCCGGGTCGACAATTCTGTGCGCAGGCCCGTAAAGGAATCATCGGAATTCGTTGCGGCTCTTCTCAAGGTATTCGAGCACCAGGAATTCGAGGGTGCGCCGCGGTACCTCGGCCAGGCCGACGGGATGGATATCCTCAGCTATCTTCCCGGCGATGTCCCGGCGCGCTTCCAGTTGTGGGCGGACGAGCAGGTGGCCGCGGCCGGGCGACTGCTGCGGTCCATGCACGACGCGACGCGGGGGAGCGAACTCGCCGACCGCTCCCAGGTCGTCTGCCACCGCGACGCCGCACCGAACAACGCGGTCTTCGTCGACGGCCTGGAAGGTCTGCCGGTGGCCTTCATCGACTTCGACACCGCGTCCCCGGGCTCGCCGCTCGAGGACCTCGGCTACGCCTCCTGGACCTGGTGCGTGGCATCGAAGCGGGGGGACCAGGTGGCGCGGCAGGCTGACCAGGTTCGGATCCTTGCGGACGCCTACGGCCTCGAAGGGCCCGAGCGGGCGGTCCTGGTCGACGCCATCATCGAGCAGCAGGCGCGCAACGCCCGGTTCTGGGCCGAGGTGGAGGCGTCGGGAACAGGCACCCCCAGGCCCGACGCCATCGCTCAGAGCATCGCGTGGAGCCGACGCGAGCTCGCGTTCGTCGTCGCGAACCGCGAGGTCTTCGACGCCGCACTCGCCTGACCTGCAGCCCCGATACCTACGCCTTCGGCGCCGTGAGAACTGGGGCCGGCGGGAGCCCGAACATCGCCCCGCTGGTTCGCGCCAGTGCCGCGACGTCCACGGCCTGCCCGTCCTCCGCCACGTACGGGGCGACGGGCTGGCCAAGCGGCGGGTTCACCAGGTAGAGCACCGTGATGCGCCGCTCCAGGTGGTGGTTGCGGACCTGGTGGTGGAGCGGCGGGACCTGACCGGCGGTCATCGCGGTGAGCACGCTGCCGGGCATGACGAGCAGGCGGCCGTCACCGACGGCCGCCGCCTGCATGTCCCCGTCGGTTTCGATCTCCAGTCCGGGACCGTCCGAGGTGGCGAGGGTGAACAGGTGGCCGTCCTCGTGGCGGTCCTGGAGCAGGTCTCGCTTCGGGTCGCGGAGGTACCAGTTGATCTCCAGGTAGGACGAGGCGCGGAACTGCAGGTTGTCACGGTAGCCGTAGTGGTCGGCCAGGCCGGCCAGCACCTGGTCCGCAGCCTCGGCGGCGACCTGCCAGTACGCGCCCAGGGCCTTGAGGAACGGTGCGACGGAGTCGGCCTCGTGCCCGGGGACCTTGGCCGGGTCGTCGGCCCAGTAGGTGAAGCTGCTGTTCATGTCGGGCCGGTCAGGGGTGACGGAGTACTGCCGCCCGTAGGGCCGGTAGCCGAAGTTGAAGTCGTCGCTGCCGTGCCGGAGCTTGGTCTCCTCGTCCTGGGTGAAGAACCGCGCCGCCTGGGTGCGCAGCTCCGCGAGGACCTCGGCGTCTGCGGTAGGCAGGGGGATCGTCGCGTGGCCGCGGTCGAGAAGGTCGCGGGCCGGGCTGGTGGGGGACATAACGGTGCTCCTGGGTGTCTCGGGCCTGGGATTACAGGAAGTAGAGCTGGCTGAGCGCGGTGACCTCAGCGGGCGGGGAGCTGATCGGGTCGCCGTCGAGGGTGACCTGCCCGGTGCCGGGGTGGACGCGGACGTCGCTGATCCGGTCGTTGCGGTTCATGTCGGCTAGGCCGATCGTGCGGGTGTCGCGGACGGCGACGCGGCGGCGCCGGGTCGGCAGGGTGTCGGTGCCGCTGTCGTGTGCGGCGCGGCTGACGAAGGCGACGGACAGGTCGGCCGCGGTGGCGCCGTACGCGCCGACCTGCGGGCCGAGGACGAGGGGCTGGCTGGTCTCGGTGGAGGCGTTGGGGTCTCCGGTGGCGCCCCAGGCGGGGTAGCCGGCTTTGAGGACGAGCTGCGGCTTGGCGCCGAAGTAGGCGGGGTTCCACAGGACGATGTCGGCGAGGCGGCCGGGGGTGAGCGCGCCGATCTCGTGGGCCATGCCGTGGGCGATGGCCGGGTTGATGGTCAGCTTGGCGATGTAGCGCAGGATGCGTTCGTTGTCGTCGCCGCCGGGCTCGGTGTCCAGGGCGCGCATCTTGGCAGCTACCTGGAAGGTGCGGCGGACGGTCTCCCCGATGCGGCCCATGGCCTGGGAGTCGGAGGAGGTGATGGGGATGACGCCGAGGTCGTGGAGGACGTCTTCGGCGCCGAGCGTGCTGGTGCGGATCCGGTCGCAGGCCATGCGTTGGCAGTCGGGGTCGTCGGGGTCGAGCCGGTGGACGGTGGCGATCATGTGGAGGTGCTCGGCGGCGGTGTCGCGGGTGTAGGGCAGGCTCGGGTTGGTGGAGGAGCCGATGATGTTCGCCAGGCCGGCCAGCTGCAGGACGTTCGGGGCGTGGCCGCCGCCGCAGCCCTCCACGTGGAAGGCGTGCAGCGTACGGCCGCCGATGACCGCGAGGGTGTCCTCGACGAACATCGCCTCGTTGAGGGTGTCGCTGTGCAGCGCGACCTGGACGTCGTGGTCGTCGGCGACGGTCAGGGCGGTGTCGAGGGCGCGGGCGTGGGCGCCCATGTCCTCGTGGACCTTGAACCCGGAGGCGCCTCCCTGCTCCAGGGCCCGCAGCAGCGGGTCCGGGTCGGAGGAGGAGCCGCGGGCCAGCATGGCGAGGTTGACCGGGAAGGCGTCGAAGGCGCGCAGCGCGTGG
This sequence comes from Kitasatospora sp. NPDC002522, assembly GCF_053595195.1. Classification (NCBI taxonomy): domain Bacteria; kingdom Bacillati; phylum Actinomycetota; class Actinomycetes; order Kitasatosporales; family Streptomycetaceae; genus Kitasatospora; species Kitasatospora sp. NPDC002522. The sequence goes on along the minus strand of NZ_JBSFXE010000046.1, from coordinate 41,424 downwards.
CGCAGTTCGGCGGGTGTGGTGACGCCGCAGCCCCAGGTCGGGCCGAAGTTCTGGGAGACGATGGTGGTCACTCCGGCGGCCAGGGCTGCGCCCATGATGCCCGGGGAGCAGAGGTGGACGTGGGTGTCGACGATGCCGGGGGTGGCGATGAGGCCCTCGCCGGGGATGACGGTGGTACCGGTGCCCGCGAGGACGTCGACGCCCTCCAGGGTGTCGGGGTTGCCGGCGCGGCCGACGGCGGCGATCCGGCCGTCCTTGATGCCGATGGAAGCCTTGCGGACGCCGAGGACGGGGTCGACGAGCAGGACGTTGCTGACGATCAGGTCGCAGGTCCGGTCGGTGAGGCAGGCCTGGTAGTGGATGCCGTCGCGGCCGGTCTTGGCGTAGCCGACCAGGAACTCCTCGCCCCGCCGCTGGGCGTCGGCTTCGACGCGCAGGGTCAGGCCGGTGTCGGCCAGGCGGACGAGGTCGCCGGTGGTGGGGCCGTGCTGCTGCGCGTAGGTGAGGTGGCTGCTGCTCACAGGTCGCCTTCCTGGTCGGTGGTGGAGCCGCTGTCGAGGTAGCCGGCGACGTGGGCGCGGGTGAGCGCGGCCTCGCGGGCGCCGGGGGTGTCGAGGGGGCCGTCGACCAGGCCGGCGAAGCCGATGACGATCCGGTCGCCGCCGATCGGGGTCAGCTCCACCTCCAGGGGGGTGCCGGGCTCGAAGCGGGCGCTGGTGCCGACGGGCAGGGCGAGGCGGCGGCCGTAGGCGGCGACGCGGTCGAACGCGAGGGCTCGGTTGGCCTCGAAGAAGTGGAAGTGCGAGGTGACGGCGACCGGTACGTCGCCGGTGTTGGTGACCTCGATCCGCACGATGTCGGCGTACGCGGCCAGCGGCTGGTCGGCGGGCAGGACGGCGCCGGGCGCCGCCGCGGGGTCGGTGGCCGGGCCGAGGGGGTGGGTGATGACGATGAGCTTGGAGCCGTCGGGGAAGACGGCCTCGACCTGGATCTCGGTCAGGATGCCCGGAACCTCCGGCAGCACGTCGGCGGGTGTTAGGGCCGCGCGCCCGGCGGCGACCGCGTCCTCGAGCCGGCCGCCGTCCCGGGCGGCCTCGCACGCGGCGTGGGAGATGAGCGCGGTCGCCTCGGGCACGTTCAGCCTCACGCCGCGCTGGTGGCGCTCGCGGGCCAGCAGGGTGGCCGTGTACAGCAGCAGCCGGCCCTGCTCGGCGGGGGTCAGATGCACGGGAACTCCTTCCGGACGGGGGCGGGCGGGGTCATTCGCCGATGACCACGCCGCACGCCTTGGCGTGGAAGCGGATCGCGGCCCGGGCCTGGGCGAGGTCGTCGAAGGTGATCTCGGGCATCAGCGCGAGGGTGTAGTCCCGCATCGCGTCCTCCGGCATCACCACGTCCTGGTGCGCCCAGCGGGCCGATACCGCGGCGAGGGTGGCGTCGTCGGCGACGGTGAGGCCGAGCTTCGCGGCGGCCTGCCGGGCGGCGTTGGGGGTGGTGAGGTAGGTGTAGTCGCGGGCGCCCGGCTGCGGGGAGAGCACCTCCACGTCGACCGCAGAGAAGACCCCGTGCTTGCCGCCCTCGGTGATAAGGGCCAGGATCCGCTCGAGGTTCTCGGTCAGCAGGGCCCGGGTCATCCCGATGTGGCCGACGACGAACCCGGCGCGAATCAGCATGCCGTGGTCGCGGGCGACCGTGATCGCCGTCGAGTTGAGCTCGTACAGCTTCTCGGCCTCCGCGAGGACGTCGCGGCGCCGCCCGCCGACCGGCTTGTTCATGGCCGCGAGAGACAGCGGCGCGCCGGCGTCCATACCGATCATGATCTGGCGCACCCCGAGGGAGGTGAGCAGCGCGGTGCGGCGGGGGTCGGCGATGCCGTCGGCGCGGCCGTAGCCCACCAGGAGGGGCCGCTCGTCCTCGCCGAGGGCGGACCACCAGGCGGGGCTGTCGGCGGCCATGCCGGTCAGCAGCTGGGCGAAGGTGAGCGGGAGTTCGTCGGCGGTCAGGTAGTGGTAGTCGTAGCCAGCGTTGAAGGCGGCCTCGATGGCGTCCCACGCCTGGACAGGGGTGAGCTGGTTGCGCCACAGCTGCCCGGGGTGGATGGAGCAGAACGAGCAGGCGTCGTCGGAGGCGAACTTCACGCAGCCGCGCCCGATATCGACCGGCACGCCGGCCGTCACCGTACGGCTAAGCAGCTCGCGGATCCGCGGGGCGATCCGGTGACCGAACTGCCTGGTGTACAGCGGCGTCTGGGGGAAGGCCCGGTCGACCAGGGTGTAGTCGTAGCCGGAGAAGACCGGCTCGGGTCGCGGGGTGGTGGTGTGCACGCGGCCGTCGGCGCGGTACACCAGACCGGGGAAGGCCGCCGGGTCGATCGGCGCTCCGGTGCGCAGGGCGCCGATCAGGTCGGTGAAGGGGCGCACGACCTCGTTGCCGACGAAGCCGTAGTCCAGGCTGGGGGAGGCGTTCATGCACGCCGTGGCCAGGGAGCTGAAGTGGTCGTTGCCCGCCACGGTGGTGATCCGGGTGTCGGCGGCCTTGGCGTGCTTGGCCAGCAGGACGCCGGCCTCGTAGTTCGCGGTCAGCATGCCCAGGCAGACGGCCAGGATCCGGTCGGCGTGGGCGGTGATGTACTCCAGGACGTCGTCCAGCGGCGTGATCGTGCCGTCGACGTAGACCGGCGTCAGCGCCGGGTTCGCCGCCAGGGAGGAGACGAGGGACAGTGCGCCCAAGCAGAGGAAGTCGCTCCAGTCGGAGTGCTCCTCGGGGCGGGTCACGGTCAGCAGCCGGCCCTTGATGACCGTGTTGGAGTTCGGCGGGACGACGACCAGGACAAGATCACGAGGCATGGCGGTCTGCTCTCTGCAGGGTCGGGGAGCGCGCCGGCGGGGCGCGCGGGTCGAAGGTGGCCGGCCGGGCTCACAGCTCGAGCTGCGGCCAGCGGTCGGTCAGGGAGTTCGCGAGGTGGTGCATGGCGGCGGCCGACCGGCCAGTGGGAAGCTGGCGGTGCTCCTGCTGCCAGCGGTAGCGGCGCAGCGCGACGAGCACGGCCGCGTACAGCGCCGCGTCGCGCACCAGGGCGCCGTTCAGCGCGGTTCCGCTGCCCTGCTGGTAGCCGGCCAGGAGGTGGCGGGCGTGACGCGGGGAGAAGCCGTTGCGGCAGCAGAGGCCCAGCAGCGCCATTCCCACGTCGAGGTGGGGCAGGTCCAGCGAGCCGTCCTCCCAGTCGAGGAACATGAGGCTCCGGCCGCGGCCTCGGACGACGATGTTGTCCGGGAACAGATCGGCGTGGACCGGGACGAGGGGTCCGTCGTGCTCGGGGACGTGGCCGACGGCCTGCCAGGTGGAGCGTGCCCACCGGGCGAACGGCCCGTCGGGCAGCGAGGCCAGGGTGGCGGCGTCGGCGTCGTGCAGTCGCAGGTGCGGGCGCAGCGCGCTGTCGAAGTCGGCCGCCGCGCCTTGGTGCACGCGCCCTAGGAGGAACCCGGCCTCGTGAACGAGGCGGGCCGGAAGCCGGACGGGGCTGCGCCCGGCGATGAAGTCGCAGACGATGACGGGCCGGCCGTTGTGCTGGGTGACCCAGCCGCCGTCGCGCAGCGGTCGCAGCCGCGGTGCGGGGGCGCTGGTGAGCTCGAGGTGCCGCAGGAAGTGGGCGTACTCCTCGGCCTGCTCGACCGTCTTCTTCTTCAGCACGGTCACCACGACCGTGCCAGTGGCCGTCCGCGCCTTGAGGTGAGTGTTCTCCATGCCGCCCGGCAGTGACCGTGCCTGCCGCAGCGTCAGGCCGTAGGCGTCGAGCAGGCCGGCGGCGTCCTGCTCGGCGAGCGGCACGTCGGCCTGGGCGGTGCTCACCGGGCCTCCAGCGTCGCCGGGGGAAGGGCGGCGGTGATGTCGGCAACGGTGGCGTGGGGGTTGGTGACGGCGCGAAGCGCCTGGTCAAGGCCGGTGAGCGTGGCCGCGATGCCGGGCCGGGTGAAGGTGTCGGTGCGGTAGGTCAGCGTTCCAGCGAGGTGACCGGCCCTCTCGTCCAGGACCCAGCGCTGCTCGATGCTGGTCGGGGCGAGCCGGGGGCCGAGCCGCTCCAGGTCGATGTCCTCGCAGTGCAGGCCGTCCAGGACCAGTGAGGTGGTGCGCATCGTGTTGAGCGCGAGGGTCACCCGGTACAGAGGGCCCTGTCCGAGGGCGCCGGTGTCGCGTAGATCCTGGTAGAGGTCCTGGATGGGCAGGGCCTGGTGTTCGATGGCCTCGGTAACGGCGGTGTTCGCCTCCGCGACCAGCCGCCCGGCGGTCATCTGCGGGTCGATGCGCAGGCGGATCACGGCGGTGTTCACGAAGTAGCCGATCAGGTGCTCGGTGCCGGGCCGGGCCCGGTTGGAGATCATCATGCCGATCCGCACGTCCCGCTCGCCGCTCGCGTGGTGCAGGACCAGGGCGAGCGCGGCGAGGAACGGCCCGGCCACGCCGCCGCGCTGCGCGCTGGTGGCCGCGGTCTCGCGCAGGTCCCGGACGAGGTCGGCCGGGACGAGGACCCGCTCCGTGTCGACCGGGCTCATGCCGTTGGTCGACGCTCCGGCCGGACGGCCGGGCAGCGGCGGGGCGAGTCGACGGCGCCAGTAGGCGAGCTGGCGCTGCTCCTCGGGGCCTCCGCGCTCGGCGCGCATCTGCCGACTGTGGGCGGCGAAGCTGCGGGTGATCGCGGGCAGGTCCGCGCCCCGCCCGGCCCGGGCGGCGTTGTAGAGCTCGGACAGGTCTCGGTAGAGCACGCCGATGGACCAGCCGTCGCTGACGGCGTGGTGGATCTGCAGCAGCAGGACGTGCCGGTCCTCGCCCAGGCGCAGCAGGCGGACGCGGAAGAGCGGGTCGTGGCGGGGGTCGACCAGGCGGGCCGGGGCGTGGAGCAGCAGGTCGTCGGCCGTGGGCAGGTCCTGGCCGGCGGCGAGGTCGAGTACTTCGAGGCTCACCGAGTCCGGGAGACGGTCGGTGACGAACTGGACGGGCGTGCCGTCGGGCAGGCGGCGGAAGGTGGTGCGCAGCGCGGCCTGCCGGGCGACCAGCCCGGTGACGGCGTTGCGAAGCGCGGCGACGTCGAGAGGGCCGTCGATGCGGATGGCGCCGGTGTCGATCGGTCGCAGCGGCGTCGGGGTGCCCGGGGCGGGCCATGAGCCGTCGGGCAGGACGAACTCGGCGTCGAACAGGCGCTCCTGGCCGGGAGAGAGCGGCGCGCTGTCGGTGACGACCAGGGGCTCGGTGGCGATCGTGGTCATGCGGGCTCTCCCGGGGTGACGGGGTGGTCGGGGATGCCTCCGAGGAGGGTGTGGAGCAGCACGAGGCGTTCGCCGCCGGGCAGCAGCCAGCGGATGCGGTCGAAGTCGACGCCGTGCACCGGGGCCAGCCCGAGGCCCGTCTCGGTGGCGGTCTGGCACAGCAGCTGGCCGATGTAGCCGGCGTTCAGCAGGGCGAGGTGCTCGGCGTCGGACCCGTACAGCGGCGCGGAGTCGGCGGGGTCGGTCGCCAGGAAGATGCTGAAGGCCGCGGTGTTTGCCAGGGGCCGGTTGGCCGGGCCGAGGTGGACACCGGGGTCGAGGTCGAGGTCCGGGGCGTAGGGGACGAGGTCGTGGGCGTCGGGGTGGTAGCCGTACAGGCCGCCGGGCAGGCCCTGGACGCGGCCCGGCCGTACGTGGAGGTGAGCCTGGACGGCGTACAGGCCGCCAGCCGAGGGGTAAAGGTGGGCGGGTCGGCCTCCGGTGTCGGTGCGGCGCAGGCTCTCCAGCAGGTCGGTGAGTGCGTCCACGGTGACCGGGCGGGGGTCGAAGCCGCGCGGGGTGCGGCGCCGGGCCCGGGCGTCGACGCGGCCGGGTGGCCGCTGGGGCAGGGTGCGAAGGGCAGGGGCCAGCCCGCGGGCGGGCCGGGCGGCGCGGAACGCTGCCCGCTCGGCGGGGTCGGTGACCTGCGGCCAGCCGGACCACGCGCCCGGCACGACCGGCGAGGTCGGCTGCTCGGCGGCGGGAGCGTCGGTGTGCTGGAGGAGGGTGCGCAGCGTCGGGGCCTGGTAGAAGACCTTCACGTCGGGGCGCTGGCCGGTGTGCTGCTCGATGGTGTTGGCCAGCCGGATCACATCGACGGAGGTGATCCCGAAGACGAGAAGGTCCTCGTCCAGCCCGGGCCGGTCGGGCAGGATCGCCGCGAGTGCCGCCAGCACCTTCTCCTCGAGGCCGGTGCCGTGGCGGGCCGGTGGGGTTTCGGGTTGCGGTGCGGGGAGCTCGAGGTCGGCGGCGAGGCGTTCCAGCGCGCCGCGGTCGACCTTGCTGGTGGCGCTCAGCGGCAGCGCGGGCAGCGCAGTGAGCGAGCCGGGGAGCATGTGGGCGGGCAGCCGGCGGGCGAGGTCGGCGCGTACCTCGTCCAAGGGGCGGGTGGTGACGACGAAGGCGGCCAGGCGTCGGTTGGTGCGCTCCCCTGTGGCGACGGCGGCGGCCTGCTCGACACCGGGCACAGCACGCAGAGCGGTCTCGACCTCGCGCAGCTCGACGCGGAAGCCGCGGATCTTGACCTGGGCGTCGCGGCGGCCGAGGAACTCCAGGGTGCCGTCGGGGCGCAGCCGTCCCCAGTCGCCGGTGCGGTACAGCCTGCGGCCGGTGCGGCCGTCGAAGACGAACGCCTCCTCGGTCAGCTCGGGCGCCTGCCAGTAGCCCAGCGCCGTGCCGTGGCCGCCGATGTGCAGCTGGCCGGGGACGTGTGCGGGGCATGGCAGCAGTTGGTGGTCGAGGACCTGGACGCTCTGTCCGGTCATCGCGGTGCCGTACGGGATGCTCGACCAAGCCGGGTCGACGTCGTCGATCTCGTAGAGGACCGACCAGATCGAGCCTTCGGTGGCGCCGCCGAGACTGACGATGCGGCACTTCGGGGCGCGCTCGCGCAGCCGCCCGGGCAGGTCCAGGGGGATCCAGTCGCCGCTGAGCAGGCACACTCGCAGGCCCTCCAGCACCGTCTCGCCTGCGGGCAGGGCCTCCAGGAGCACGTCCATGAGGACCGGCACGGAGTTCCACGCGGTGACGTGCTCGGCGCGGGCCAGGGCGGTCCAGGCGGCGGGGTCGCGGCGCTGGTCGCCGGTGGGCACCACCAGGGTGGCGCCGGCCGCGAGGCTGCCGAAGAGGTCCCAGACGGCGAGGTCGAACGTGGACGGGGACACCGCGAGCACCGCGTCGGTGGGACCGATGCCGAAGCGCTCATTGACGTCCAGGATCGTGTTGAGCGCGCCGCGGTGGGAGATCATGACGCCCTTGGGCCGGCCGGTGGAGCCCGAGGTGTAGATCACGTACGCGAGGTCGTCGGCGGTGCGCCGCCGCTGCGCCCGGCCCGTGCTGGGGGTGGGGGCGGAATCGTCGGTGAGGAGGAGGGTGAGGCCGGCGGGCAGGCGGGTGCGGGAGTGGGTCTCCTGATCGGTGACGACGAGGGACGCGCCGGTGGAGGCCAGGAGGTCGTGGAGGCGTTCGGTGGGCCAGGCGGGGTCCAGCGGCACGTAGGCGTATCCGGCGCGCAGGACACCGAGGGTGGCGGCGGCCTGCTCGCGGCCGGGCCGGCACAGCACAGCGACGAGTTCGCCGGCGGGATTGGCGTCGGTGATCCGGTCCGCAACCTGCCGGGCGGCTTCGGCGAGTTCGCCATAGGTGGTGCGTTCGCCGTCGCAGACGATCGCGGTGCGCCGCGGGTGCCGGCGGGCCTGCTCGAAGACGGGCTCGTGCAGGAGTCGGTCGCCGCCGAGCGGTCCGGCGAGCTCGGACGCCGCAGCGGCTACGCCGAGGCGGGGGCGCTCGGGGGCGCCCGGGTCGTCGATCAGGGTGCGCAACTGGGCGGCGTGGTCGTCCAGCATCGCCTGGACCAGGCCGTCTGGCAGGCGGCCGTCCACGGTGTCGAAGTTGATCACGAGGTGGTCGGCCACCTGGTAGGTCTGGTAGTCGAGCAGGACCTGCGGGGTCTGGCCGATCCCGTAGCCGATGCTGCCGGGGAACGGGGTGGCCGGCTCGGCGGCGGGCGCGTCCAGGTCGAGGGTGCTGGTGAACACGACAGGTGCGGCAGCCGTGGTGCGATCGCGGGTCTCCCGCAGGTCCCGCAGGACGTCGACTCCGCTGTAGCGGGCGTGGTCGAGGTCGGCCCACAGCTGGCGCTGCAGCGCGCGCAGTCGGCCGGCGAACGTCGGCGCGACGCCCAGGTCGATGCCGGTCAGGACGGTGGAGGTGAAGTCGCCGACGATCTGGTTGATCTGCGGATGGACGCCGGGCCGGTTGTAGATGGTGGTGTTGACCAGGAAGTCGGTGCTGTTGGTGAACCGTCCGACCATCTCGGCGAAGACCCCGAGAAGCAGCGCGGACAGGGTGGCGCCGTGCGCGGCGGCCACCCGGCGCAGCGCGGCCAGATCCTCGGCGGGCAAGCGCAGCTGCAGCCGGGAGAACCGCGGACCGCCGGCCTGGTTCGCGGGTTCGGGCAGCAGCGGCAGCGCGGGCGGCCCGGGCAGGGTCGGGAGCCTCGCCAACCAGTAGGCGCGGTCACGTTCGTAGCGCGGGCCGGCGGCCAGGGCTGGCAGGTGCGCCACGTAGTCGGCGAACGTCAACTCCAGAGCCGGGAGTTCGGCACCCGGGTTCTCGTAGAGGGCGCGGGCCTCGCGGTACAGGGTCTGCCAGCTCAGCGCGTCGCCGATCAGCAGGTCGAAGCTGAGGAACAGGCGGGTTGTGCCGCCGGGCAGCAGGGCCGCCTCGATGGTGAACAGTGGCCAGGTGCCAGTGTCGCGGCGGGCGTGGGCCAGCCGCTCGCGCACCCGGGTGAGCTCCGCCTCGGGGTCGGCGTCGGTGCGCAGATCCGTGGTGTGGATCCGGTACGGCGGGACGTCGGCCAGGATCTGCTGGCGGCCGTCGGGGGTGGTGACGGCGCGAAGCATCGGGTGACGCTCGATCAGGGCCCGCCAAACGGCGGCCAGCTTCTCCAGGTCGACCTCGGGCAGGTCGGCCTCGGTGTAGAGGTGGGAGTCGACACCGCCGAGGTCGAAGTCCGCGCTGCGCCCGGTCCAGTACGCCTGCTGGATGCCGGTGAGCGCGAACGGCTCCCCGGTGCCGGCGTCCGGGGCGGGGGTGAGCGGGGGCAGCGGGTGGGGCGCGGCGGTGTCGGCGGTGAGGAGGTGGCGCACCCGGGTGGCCAGGGCCCTGGGGGTGCCGCTGATGAGCAGGTCGCCGAGGGTCAGGTCCACGCCGAGCGCGGTCCGCAGCCGGGCCGCGAGCCGCAGTGCCAGCAGCGAGTGCCCGCCAGCGGCGAGGAAGTCGTCGTCGGCGCGGACCGGCTGGCCGAGGACGTCGGCGAAGGCGTCGGCGAGCACCCGCACCAGCGGGTCGCCGTCGCCGGCCACCTGGCCGGCCGCCGCGGCGTCGGTGGTCGCGGGCCGGCGGGGCTGGAAGGCGTTGAGGTCGCGCGTGAACGCGGTCAGGTCGGCGACCGGAACCGCCTGGTCGGCCAGCCGGCGCAGCATCGTGTGCAGGGCGTCCAGCGCGGCGCGGGCGTCGTCGTCGCTGACGCGGGTGCGGTCGTTGACCAGGCGCAGCCGCACCCCGTCGAACGTCTCGACGACCAGGGCGAGCAGGTGGCGGGTGCGTCCGCCTTCGGACCGGATCCCGGCCGTCTCCAGCACCAGGCTGGCCCGGGAGTCGTCGCCGGTGTGCGGGTAGTTGGCGATCGACACCACGCTGTCGTAGAGCGCCCCGTCCGGCGCGAGGCCGGCCCAGGCGTACAGGTCCGCGGTGGAGCAGAGGCTATTCGCCTCGGCCCCGGCCAGCAGGTCCTGGACGCCGCTCGCCCGGCGGCTGGCGTCCCCCGCCGGGGCGGGCAGCCGGACCGGCACGGTCGTCGCGACAGGTCCGATGAGGCCCGCGATGCCGGGGAACGCGGCAGTGCGCCCGGAGACGGTGACCCCGATGGCGATGTCGTCGCGTCCGCGCTGGCGGGCGGCGACCAGGCCCCAGCAGGAGATCAGCACGGCCGCCGCCGTGGTGCCGTGCGCGTGGGCGAAGCCGTCCAGGATCGCGGCGGTGGCCGCGTCAACGTCGATCCGGTGCTGCCCGTACCGCTCCTGGCCTGCCCCCAGCGGGTGCTCGGCGGGTGCGGGCAGCGGCGGGTAGCCGGCCAGCTGCCCGGCCCAGTACCCCCGCTGCTGGCTGCGGTCCTGGGCGGCGAGCCAGCGGGCGTACGCGCCGAACTGCGCCAGCTCGACCGGGGCGCCGCCGGTGGCGTAGCGCTCCAGGAGCTCCCGGACGAGGGCGAGGTGCGACCAGCCGTCCAGCACGCCGTGGTGGTGGGTCCACACCAGGCGGTGCCGCTCACCGTCGAGGTACTGCACGGCCAGGCGCAGCAGCGGCGGCCTCGTCAGGTCGAACGGCTCGGCCCGCTCGGCGCGCAGCAGGTCTTCCAGGTCGGCCTGCTGACGGGCGTCGTCGTGGCCACGGCTGTCCACGACCCCGATCGTGATCTCGCCCCGGGAGAGGACGACTTGCTGGGGGTCGGCGGCCAGGTTCCAGGCGAGGCCGGTGCGCAGGATCTCGTGGCCGTCGATCAGCCCCGCCACGGCGCGCTCCAGCCGGGGCACCTCCAGCGGCCCGGCGAGCGGGAAGACGGCCTGCTCGACGAACAGGGCGTCGTCGGGGGCGGCGAGCGTGCCGAGGAGGAAGCCCTGCTGAGCGGGGGTGGCGGGGTGGACTGCGGCGATCGTGCGGTCGGTCATGATCGTCATCCCTCGAACGTGGCGGTGATCCGGCTCAGGTCGGCGGCCGAGAGACCGGCCGGCCCGGCGGTGGTCTGCGGGCGGATGGTGAGCGTGGTGGCCGCGCGGCGGGCGAAGACTTCGCTGAGCCGCGTCACGGTGGCCGGCGGGATGAAGGTCTCGTCGAAGCGCCAGCGGACCTGCACCGCGTCCTCGTCCGGCTGCTTCCAGCAGATAACCTCCAGTGGGAAGAGCGGGCCCGCGCCGGACTCGGGCAGGTCGAGGCCGTGTCCGGCCGTAAGGTCGCCCAGGTAGTTCAGCGCGACCAGCGGCAGTGCTCCGGCCCAGTCCCGGTGCTCCTCGACCTGGTGGTGCAGAGCGCAGGCCAGTGCCGCCGGGTCGGCCAGCAGGTGGCGCTCGGCGCGCAGCGGGCGGAAGTCGGTGAGCCAGCCCACCGCGGCCGACAGGTCGAGACCGGGTCGGTTGCGGCCGTGGAGCTCGACGCACAGGGCGGCCGGCAGGTCCGGGCGCACCTCGGCGAGCGCACCCAGCAGAGCGGCCCCGAGGACGGCGAGGACCCAGCGCGGCGCGGCCTGCTGCGCGTCGGCGAGGTGGCGGCGGGCATCCTCGTCCAGCCGCGAGACGGCGGTGCGGCACACCGGCGCCCCGTCCCGCCCGGGCCAGTCGGGGAAGGGCGTCGCGGGCCGGCCGTCCTGCTGGTGCAGCCACGCCGCGTACCCGTCCCCGCCCTGCGCGGCGGAGGCGGCCGGACTCGCGTAGGCGTGCCACAGCTCCTGGTCGAGACTCTGCAGGGAGACGACGTCGGCGACCAGGTGGTGGACGACCCACACGATGCGCTCCGCCTGGCCGGCGCCGCGGATCAGGCACAGGCCCACCAGCCGGCCGGCGAGGTCGATCCCGTCCTCCACCTGCTCCAGGGCGTCGGCCACGACCCGTTCACGTTCGGCGGGCGGGACGCTGTCCAGGTCGAGGACGTGCATCGGCACCGGGCCGGGCTCGCCCAGCCGGGCCGTCCACCGGCCGCCGTCGTTCGCGAACGCCGTCCACAGCGCCGGGTGCCCGGCCACGGCCACGGTCAGCGCCCGCTCCAGCCGCCCGATGTCGACCGGCGCGGGCGCCGCGGTGCTCCACCGCAGGGTCCACCGCTCGGGCTGGGCCGCCTGGCGCGAGAGGAAGCCGGCCTGGTGGGGCGTCAGCGGCACCGGCCCCGGCTCCACCGAGGCCCGCGCGCCGGCGGTACGCGCGGCAGCCGCGATCCGGCGCAGGGTCCGCCGCTGAAGGATGTCGTGCACCGTCAGCTCCAGGCCCGCCCGCTGCGCCCGGCCGGCCAGCAGGACCGCCTTGATGGAGTCGCCGCCCTCGGCGAAGAAGTTGGCGTCCGGGCCGGTCGGCGGCGTAGAGAGGACCTCGCGCCACAGCGCGGCGACCACGGCGAGCTGAGGGTCGGCCACGTCCAGCGCCTCCGGGCCCGCGGCGGGCGCGGGGCGTTCGGCCAGGGCCTGCCGGTCGACCTTGCCGTTGCCGCGCAGCGGCAGCTGGGCGAGGACCTCGTACCGGTCGGGGCGGGCGAAGTACGGGAGCCGGTCGGCGGCCAGTGCGGCGACCTCCTCCGGCAGGGCGGCCGGAGCGGCGCCGTCTGCGGCGACGAGGAACGCGGCGAGCACCGGAGTGCGGCTGGTGCTGCTGGTGACGACGGCAGCCGCCGCGATGCCGGGGTGAGCGGTCAGGACGGCCTCGACCTCGCCGGGTTCGACGCGGTAGCCGTGGATCTTGAGCTGATCGTCGCCGCGTCCGAGCATCACCAGCTGCCCGCCGGGGCCGAGGACGGCGAAGTCGCCGGTCCGGTAGGAGCGGACGCCAGCGTGCGGGTCGGTGGTGAAGCGGGCGTCGGTCTCGGCGGGCTGGCCCAGGTAGCCAGCCGCGACACCGGGCCCGGTGACGACGAGTTCCCCGGCGGTGCCGGGCAGAGCGAGCTGGCCGTCGGCCGTGCGCAGCTCGATCGTCGTGTCCCGGATCGGCGTGCCGATGGGCACCGGACCGTCCGCCGGGTGCTCGCCTAGGCGGAAGGTGTGGGCGCAACAGCCGACGGTGGCCTCGGTGGGCCCGTACTCGTTGGTGACGAGCAGGCCGGGCGCGTCCAGGAGGTCCAGGGTGGCGGCGGTCAGCTGCTCGCCGCCGATGACCAGGTGCCGGGTGGCCCGGGTGATCTGGTCGCCGGTCAGGAGGGAGGTGAGCAGGCGCAGTCCGCCGGGGGTGACCTTCAGCGGGCTCAGGTCGCGGGCCCGGGTGAGGGCGTCGGCCAGGTCCTTCGGCTCGTCGGAGGGCAGCAGGGTGACGGCCTGCCCGGTCAGCAGTGGCAGGAACAGGCTGGTGACGGTCATGTCGACGCTGATCGACGAGTGGACCAGGGTGCCGCTGCCGCCCGCGGTGTCGTAGTGGCCCGAGGCCCAGATGAGGTAGTGCATCAGCGCCGCGTGGGTGATCGGCACGCCCTTGGGCCGGCCGGTCGAGCCGGAGGTGTAGATCACGTACACGTCCGTGTCCGGCCGGATCTCCACCGGCTCCGGTTCGGTGGCAGGGGAGCCTGTGGGCAGCAGCGCGTCGATGCGCAGCACCGGTGTGCTGTCGGCCGATGGGAGCCTGTCGGGGCCGTGCTGGTCCGTGACGATCAGTCGCGGGTCAGCGTCGGCGAGCAGGTCGGTCACCCGGCCGGAGGGAAGGGCCGGGTCGATCGGGACGAACGCGGCGCCGCGGCGGGCGACGGCCAGCAGCACGGCCAGCAGCGGTACCCGGCGGCTCATGCACACGGCCACCCGGTCCCCGGCGGCCACGCCCCGTTCGGCCAGCGCCCGGCCGAGCGCGGCGCTCGCGGCGTGCAGTTCGCGGTAGGTGACCTCCTGGTCGTCGTCGCGGGCGGCGCAGGCGAGCGGGGTCCGCGCGGCCTGGGCGTCGAACGCCTCCACCAGGTTGGCGGGCGCCGCAGTTCCGCTGGCCGATCGGTCGGCGCCGTGAAGGCGGCTGCCGGAAGTGAGCGGGTCCAGGATCTGCCCGGCCGCCCCCGTGGCCGGGGTGTCGAGCAGATCCGGCAGGCCGGTGCACACGGCGGCCACCCAGTCGGCCAGGCGCCGGGCGCCCCCCTCGGTGACCGCGGCACCGTCCGCGTCCAGGGAGAGGCGCAGCCGGTCGCCGGTGTGCAGGGAGTGCAGGTCGAAGCGGATGCGGTCGGTCGCGCCCCTGAGCGCTTCGACGGTGGCGTCCAGGCCCGGACCGAAGTCGAGCCCGGGCGCCTCCACGTGCCGGACACCGATCGTGTACTCGCCGCCCGGCGACGGGTGGGTGAAGAAGTCGCCGAGCCGGGTGGCGAGCGCGATCTCGCGGTGGCAGGCGCGGACGGTGTCGGCGAGTGACTCGGCGGTGTCCGGGCGCACCGGCACGGGGACGCAGCGGCCCAGCAGGCCGATCGTGTCCGGCAACTGCTCCACCGGCCCGGGGATGAACAGGCCCATCGCCCCGGCCGCACCGGGCGCGATCCGCTCCAGCAGCAGCCGCCACACCGTCACCACGACGGCGTCCACACCGACCTCGAGGTCCTGGGCGAGACGGATGAGCCGGGTGCCGGCCGCGTCGTCCAGCTGCACGGGCAGGTGCAGACGCCGGCCGGGCGCGGCGGTGCGCATCACCAGGGCGCGGGCCAGCTCCTCGGCCCCCGTGTCCAGACGGCGAGTCTGCCAGTGCTCGCGGGCCCCAGCGGCGTTCGGGTCCGTGAGCAGGCCGGCGAGGAAGGCGTCGACCGTCTGCGGGGCCGGGCCGATCGCCCCGGTCACCATCCCGGTCCGGTAGCCGGCGGCGACGGCCGCGGCGGTGCGCAGCAGCCCGGTGGTGTCCACCGAGCCGAGCGCCGGGCTCAGCGTGAGGGTGTGGCTGCCGTCTGCGAGGCGGATGAGCCGGACCAGCGGCTGTTCCTCGTCGCCGCGGTCGGCGGCGGTGAAGGCGAAGTGGCGGCGAAGCGCGGGGTGCTCACGCACGGTGTGTTCGGCGGCGGTGCGGAGCCGGTCGGTGTCCAGCGGCCCGGCCAGGCGCAGTTCGAGGAGCGGCTCGGTGAAGGCGGCAGCGGGGTGGGCGGCCAGGTGGCGGTGCTGTGGCGCGGTCGCAGGATGGGCCGGGCCGTCGGCGGCTTTGAGCTGCCACACGGTGTCGCCGTCGGCGGGGCGGGGGATCGTGGTGGTCACCGAAGGTCGCCTTCCTCTCGCAGGTTGGCCAGTCGGTCACGGACCAGGTCGTGCACGGTGGCGGCGCCGGGCTGCAGGAGGTCGCGCAGCCGCTGCAGGGGCAGTTCGGGCAGGGTGCAGAGCGCGGCCAGGACGAGCGGGTACGCCTCGGCCAGCCACGGGGGGTCTACGGGGTGGTGGGCGTGGGCGTCGAAGCGCAGCAGTGCGCTCGCGCCGTCGGCGTGCTCCTGGACATCGAGCATCAGCGGGTACGGCACCGGCCACAGCGCCGGTTCGCTCCACGCGACGGTGCAGCCGGGCAAGCGCAGCGGGTGCGTGGTGGGCGGCTGGAGGGTGAAGAGCGTGTCGAACACCGCGCCGGCGCCGTCGGCGACCATCCCGTAGGGCACCTCGGCGTAGCTCAGCGCCTCGGTCGCGGCGGTCACCGCCGTGTCGAGGTGTCCGCCGGCGGTGGCGGACCAGTCGATGCGTGCCGGGATGGGGACGAGGTTGGCGAAGAAGCCGACCGTGTCGGTGAACGCCTCCTCCGTGCGGCCCGCGACCGGGCAGCCCGTCGCCACTGCGTCGGTGCCAGCCGCGGCGGCGAGCAGGAGCTGCCAGGCCGTGAGGTGGATCGCGACCGGGGTGGTGGAGCGGCTGCGCGCCGCCGCCCGGATCGCGGCCACCACGTCACCGTCCAGTGCAAAGCGCAGGTGGCGCGGCTCGGCGGGCAGACCGGTGGGGGTGCTGCAGGGCCGGGCCGCCACCCGGTCGAGCGCGGCGCGGACGGCGGTCACGCCCTGGTCGAGCACGCCGCTCTCGCGCTGCCGGACGGCCGCGGCACTGTATTGGGCGAACGTCGCGCCGTTCGGAGCGCCGGCCAGGGCCTGCGGGTTGGCGTACGCGGCGCCCAGGTCGCGTTGGAGGACGTCGACGGACCAGCCGTCGGCGGCGCTGTGGTGAAACATCAGCAGCAGCACATGGTCGTCGGGGGCCAGCCGCAGCACGGCCGCACGCACCATCAGGTCCCGGCCGACGTCGAACGGTGCCTGGAAGAACCGGCGGGACAGCAGGTCCGCCTGATCGGCGCGGTCGGTCTCCGGAAGGCTCGACAGGTCGCTGACCTCAATGTCGACCTTCTGGGCGGTCAGCCGCCGCTGCACCAGCGTCCCGCCGTCGTCGACCAGCACGGTGCGCAGGGCCGGGTGCTGGGCAACGGCCGCCGCCAGCGCCGAGCGCAGCCGGCCGAGATCGAGCGGGCCGCCGATCCGGTGCGCCACGGGGATGACCTGGGCGTTTCCGCGGCCTCCGACCGCCTCTGCCGCCCAGATGCGTTGCTGTCCGAGCGACGCTGGCCCGGCCTCCTCATCCGCCGGCAGCTCGATGGCCGGCCGTCTCCCGGCACTCGCGTGCCGGGCCGCCCCGCGAACCGTCGGCTGCGCCAGAAGCTCGTGGACCGCCAGGTCCACACCGTGGCGTCGAAGGCGCGCGCAGATCACGGCGGCGGTCAGCGAGTCGCAGCCCAGCGTGAACAGGTCGTCGTGGACTCCGATCGGTCCGACCTTGAGCGTCTCCTCCCACACCTCGGCGATCCGGCGCTCCGTCTCGGTCTGCGGCGCGACGTAGGGGGTGGTGGACGCCGTCTCGCCGGGGCGTCGGTAGGCATCCGCGGCCAGCGCGGCGGCCTGCTGCGAGACGGGCCACCGCACCCGCGACGGCGCCGCGGCGGCCGGGCGCCCACCGGCGGCCTGGGCCGCGGCGGCATCCGGCGCGGTGAGGAGCCGCCACTCCAGGGCCTTGGCGGCCGAAGCATCCACCAGGTCGGGAGTACCGGCGAGGATGAACCGGGTCCGGGCAGCGTCGGCGAACTCCAGTGCCGGGCGGTTGCGCGGCCCGGGCGTGCCGGTGAGCGCGAGGCTGTCCAGGTCGAGGGCGGTGGCCCGCTCGGCCAGCTCCCGCAGGACGCACCACTCGACGTTGCGTCCCAGTGCGCGGCAGCTGATGAAGAAGTCCCGGACCCGCAGCACGCGCCCGTCTGCCGCCGCCGAGACGAAGCCGACGAGCCCGTAGTCGCCGAAGCGGTCGCGTACCCGGACCGACAGCGCCACCCCGGTGCCGGCGAGCACCTGACGGACCGTTCCGGGCGTGTGGCTGCGCAGCGCCAGGTTGAACTGGGTGGTGCGGGCCGCGAGCTGCGCGATCCGCTCCACCTCGTCCTCCGTCGCGGGGGACACCTCCACACGGAGGTCCAGCTGCTTCAGGTAGTCGGCTGTCGTCGCCGTCTGCGCTGCGGCCCGTCGGCGCCGGGCCTCCACCGCGAGCAGGCCCGTCCGCGCGCGGTCCTCCGCGGTCACGGTGCCCTCCAAGTCGAGCTGCCACGTCCCGCGCAGGGCGGCGGGGAACTCTCGCGGATCCGCCAGCAGGTCGACGACCGTGAGTCCCGGGTACGCGATGGCCACCTCGGCACGCTCGGCCGCGCTGTCGTCGACGAAGACCAGCGACTCCACCGCGAAGCCGAGCTCGTCGGCGATCTCACCGATGGCGGTCGACTTCGGGCCCCAGCCCACCCGCACCGACGCGAAGTCCCCGAGGCCCAGCGGCATGTCCGGGTGAGCGGCGAACACCGCCTCCACGTCGGAAAGGTTGTTGCGCGAGCACAGGCACAGCACCCGCCCGGCCTCCAACTGCTCCCGCAACGCCTCCTGTACCTGCCGGTAGGGGCCGCCGACGTCCACGTGCTCGGGCCCGATCTCGCCGCACACCCCGCCCCACAAGGTGTTGTCGCCGTCCACGATCACGCCCTTGGTCACCGGCCGCTGCGCGGCGGTCGTCCGGCGCAGCACCGCCTCCGCCCACGGCAGCACCACCTCCGACCCCTCGGCGCCGGTGCCGGCCGGGGCGCAGGAGGGCGGCGGCTCCACCCAGGTCAGGCCGCGTGCCTCGACGGCCCGGCGGGCCTGCCGCGACTCGGCGGCGCTCGCTCCGGGCGCAACGGTCACGTACAGCGGCAGGGCCGACGTGGCGGCCCAGCGTTCGGCAGCCTCGATCTGGCGGCCCAGCCAGGGGGCTTCCGGGCGTGACACGCCGAGCCGCAGGCCGTACAGCATGTAGATCTCGGACCCGGCGAACAGCGCGTCCTGGTCGACGACCGTCTCGAAGCCCCGGCTCTGGAGCAGGGCCCGGAGCCGTTCCACCCGTCCGTCGAGGTCGTGGACTTCGGCGACGACCTGGTCGATGAGGGGCCAGTGCTCGTCGTCGATCCCGGCGAGGACGTCCTCCTCCGCGCGTTCGGCGTCGACCTTCAGCAGGTGGATGCGGCCCACGGCGTTGCTGCGGATCCAGTCCGACAGCCGGATCACCGGCACCGCGAGCTGCTGCCGGTCGGCGGTGCGCGCGAGTGCCGTTGGCACGAGGGCCTCGGCGGCGACCGCCCGCAGATCGTCCGGAAGCCCGGGTAGGGCCTCGGCCTGGTGGCGGGCGTACTCGCGCACGATGTGCTGGTCACGGTGGGCGTCGGTGTAGAAGCCGGACTGGAGGGACGACTGCGGGTAGAAGGTGAGCGTGCGGACGCCGGTGCTCGCACCGGCGGCGGCCCGGGTCACCGTGCCGCTGATCCCGTAGAGGCTCATGTTCGCCTCCAGCGCCTGGGCCACGGCTGGGACCGGCTCGAAGGCGTGCACCGTGACCCGGGCGGCCTGCGCGGCGGCGAACAGTGCGAACACGCCGACGTTGGCGCCGACGTCGACCACCACGTCGCCGTCGCAGACCTGAAGGCCATGCCGTAGGTACTGGTTCCGGACCACAATCTCGTCGTAGACCTCGCGACTTTCGTTCGCGTGCATCTCCGCGATCACGTGACCGTCCGGCAACGTGCCCCAAGCCGCCAAAGAGAGGATCTCGTGCTCTGCACGGGCGGGGTGCGGCTGCGGCAGAGCACCCAGTGCCCGGCCGACGACGGCGAGGTTCGCACCCCAGCTGGCCGGCTGAAGGCCGCTCTCCGCCGCCGCAGGCAGGCCCTCATCCTCGGGTTCGACACGACGCGCGGACACGGGCAGGCCGACAGCCTGCCCCCAGGCATGCAGGGCCTCCACGGCCGAGCCCGTGGCACCCAGGACCCGGACCTCGAACGCCAACGACCGGACTCTCCGGGCGACCTGCTCCACCGTCACGTCGGGGCCATCGCCCAGCGCTCGCAGAATCGTTGCGGCCCGGTCCACGAGTGCGTGGAGCAAGCCCGGGTCTGCAACGTCCTTGCGCGCGGTGAACGTCCACTCCAGGCCCTCCGGGAACGTACGGACCACGCAGCTCAGGGGGGACAGGAGGTCGACGGGGACCTGCCCGTCTCCGGTGCAGCGGAACGCCGGCAGGCCGCCGACACCGACCAGCCGCCGCAGCGCGGCCAACGAGCCGGTCCCGGTCGGCGGAGCGCTCACCCAGCGGTGGGAGAGCTCCCGCAGCGAGACCTGCGGTACGACCTGGAGCTCCTCGACCTGCAGCTGCTCTCCGGTCTCCTCGCTACCGCAGGCCAGCCGCACATCCTTGCTGCCGGTGGCGATCGCCAGGACAGCCGCGAAGACCGTCCGTGCGAGCAGGCCACGCTCGCACCCTTCCACCATTGCTGCCCAGCCCGCGGACGGGGACACGACGATTGAGACCGCCGACCGGCCATGCTCATGGATTTCGTCGACGAAATCCTGGGCCCGCCTCAGCGTCCCTGTCCGCGACAACCCGAGATCGGGCTGATCTGCCCGTGAAGACGCCACTCTTCCCCCTGACGAGCTGAACGACCTGAACGTGCGTCAAACCGGTGCGCCGATCGAGCGACCGCGGTCCGAGACCTACGGTTCCGGCCCGGACTAAGCGCCCCGGCCGTCCTAGGAGACTCCTGACGGGAGGTCACTGGAAGGGCGCCAGCGTCATCTCGGGTGGCCTCGCGGTCATCCAGCGGTCATCCACCTTGGCCGCCCTCTCCCGGAAACGGCTTCGCCCAGGGACACTGGGACCGTCGATCCGGCAACGGAGGTGAGTGCACCGTTGAGCGATGTCGGGGCCCTGCTGGAGTACCTCGTCAAACACCACGGAGGGAAGGCGGAAGCGTTCCTGAAACGGGTGGGGGAACGGCACCAGCGCCTGGGGTTCGGCAACTTCGCCACCAACAAGCAGAAGCTCCACCGGTGGAAGACAGGCACCACGCCCGACCGGGAGGCGCAACTCGCACTCGCCCACCTCCTCAACGTCCCCCGCCGTGATGTCCTGGAGCTCGGCTGGCCTGCCTGGGTGGAAAGGGCCGTCCCCGATGTCCTACTCGCACCGCACCGCGCGACCCCGACCGCGCTGAAGGCCCGAAAGGCCGGTGAAACCGTGGAACGTCGTCGGTTCATGATCACAACCGCGGCCAGCGGCATGGCCATCGTCCTGGCCCCCCTCACCCCCGACTCTGCCCCCGCCACCCGCACTGGCGCCGGCCGCCGGGTCGGCGACAGCGTCGCCACCCTCCATGAAGACCGCCTGGCAGCCCTGCGCCACCTCGACGACAAGTTCGGCTCCGGCCACGTCTACAACGCGGCCGTCAACGAGTTCGACATGATCGCCAGCGCGCTGAAAACCACCACCTACGACGAGAGCACCGGCCAGCGCCTGCTCGCAGCCGCCGCCGACGCCCAGCGCGCCGCAGGCTGGACCGCGTACGACAGCGGACACCCCGACCGCGCGGAGGAACACTTCGCCGACGCTGCGGAAGACGCAGTTGCCGCGAACGCGCCGGAGGTACTCGCCAACACCTTGGCCTTCTGGGCCATCAAGTGCTACTCGACCGGCGACCCCCGTGCAGCGGTCTCGCTCGTCGCAGCGGCCCACGCCCACGGCCAGGCCACCGGCTCCGCCCGCATGATCGCCATGCTCCACGCCCGAGCCTGCCGCGCATACGCCAAGGCCGGAGACCTGCGAGCCTCCGACAGGGAAGCCAACGCAGCACTGGACGCCTACAGCCGCGCCGTCCCCCTCGACGAGGACCTGCCGTCGATGTACTGGGTCAACCTGGGAGAGATCCACCAACTACTCGGAAGCTCCGCACTCAACCTCAGCCACCCCACCCGCGCCCTGGTCCACTTCCAACAGGCTGCCACCGCCGGCCGGGCCGAGATCTACGACGGCTACGACGGCGACTCCTTCCCCCGAGGAGCAGCGATCTACGAGGCCCGGGCTGCTGAGGCGTACCTCGAACTCAAGGACGTCGAGCAGGCCGTGGCGGTGGCCCACCAGGCAGTGGAGCACATGGGCGGCGTGAATTCCGCGCGCGGCAGCACTGCTCTGGCTGATCTTCGGGCGAAACTGCAACGGCACACGGCGGCGCGCGAAGTCAGGACCTTTCTGGAGTTCACCGCGTAGGACATTGCCGAACACCTTCGCCACG
The DNA here is from genome assembly GCF_053595195.1 of Kitasatospora sp. NPDC002522. Taxonomy (NCBI): domain Bacteria; kingdom Bacillati; phylum Actinomycetota; class Actinomycetes; order Kitasatosporales; family Streptomycetaceae; genus Kitasatospora; species Kitasatospora sp. NPDC002522. The sequence goes on along the minus strand of NZ_JBSFXE010000046.1, from coordinate 20,051 downwards.
AGCTCGACGCCCTCACGAACACCACCGTGTCCCCGGCCCCTGCCGGGGCCGATACCGTGGTCTCCCAGCACGACGCGCAGCGGGAGGTGAGCGGTGGCTGAACACCCACCGCCCAACAGCAGGACTCTTCGCCGCCTGGCAGCGCAGCCTCCTGCCGCCCGAGCGTCGGCACCTGACCGTCTTGGTCGACACCACCAGCGCGACCACGCCGCCTGGTACCGCGCTGCGGGCTGCCCCCGCGGCGGCCACGGCGAACGCCACCCCATGACCTGGAACACCGTGCTGCGCCTCACCCGCGCGGGCCGGCCTCCGGTCGTGTGAGTCGAGCGGGAGCGCGCTGTCCGCCGCAGGCCACTCATTCGGGTGATCACCTGCTCCACCACCGGGCCTGCCGCTAGCGTGGACGAGGGCCAAGTCGTCGGCTCGGTGGTTGAGGACAGGAGCGCCAACGTGGCCCGTGCTGCAGCAGTGATGACGGTCAGCCAGGCGCGGGCGGCCATCGGGGAAGCGGTCAGCGCCCGGATCGTCGAGTTGTTCGAGGCCGACGTCGCCAGGATGCGCAGGAGCGGCATCGAGACGGTCTACGCCCGGCTGTGGCGGGGATCGGATCTGCCCGGCCACAACCCCTCGGCCGTCCCGCCGGTCCCCACCGCCCTGGTGACCACCGACCCAGCCCCGACCACCCCGGGCGTCATCTTCACCTGGAAGTCCGAGCACCAGGACCCTCCGTACTTCCGGATCAACACGCCCCGGGGGTGGACCACCCGCATCGCCCACCGAGGCCACGCCGTTGTTGCTGGCTCACCAGTCACCGCCGTACTGGAGTGGGACACCGACCAGCGCCCGGTCCTGGTCCAGACCGTTGAGCTCGACGGCCACTTCGACAGCAGCATCCACGGTTGGCGGGCTTGGTCCTATGACGTGGTCCGCGGCATCGACTGGTCCGAACCCGACCGGCCCCGGCTGTTCCAGCCGGAGGAGACCGCAGGCTTTCCGGCCCCGGCGGCGCCGCAGCGAACACCGCGATCCACCTGACCGGGCACACACCCCACGGAACCGAGCATCGGCTCGGACTCGAGCGCTTCGCTGCTGCGCCTGCTTGTAGGCGGTGGCATCATTCCGCGACTCCGTCCGGAGCGGCCGGGTCGGGTAGGGACGTGAAGTCCTCGGCTACTTCCTCTACCCGCACGATCCGGTACAGCCCCACCCCATAAAGGCTCCGCTCGCCCCGCTCATACTTCCTGCGGGTCAGCCGCAGTGCTTCCTCCACCGAGCTGGCGAAGGCGTAGGTGGTGAGCCTGGCAGCCCCGGGGTGCGCGTCGTCCACGCGGTGCGCCACGACCTGGTAGTTGCGCTTCTCCTGGCCGTCGCGGCCCGTCGGCTGCTCCATGCTCCACTCCCGTCCCGTCCGACCTGCGGGATTCCCCACGAGGGGAACGATGTACGAGGCCCCCAAGTGACTGGGCCGACCGCGCAGGCTCAATGCGCGGGGCACGGACTTGGGCGGGTTTGCCTCCTGCCGCGCAGCATCATCATGCCGGACCCGCAGCGGCGGCTCACTGCGTTCTGCCGGACGACAAGGCTCCCAGCCCAGCCGGAATAGCGAGAGGCCACCCCGCATCGTGCGGGGCCGCCTTCGGGGATCGTGGGACGGGTACCGCTACAGTCACCGGACCCTTCTGCCGCCAGCGGCGATCGAAGGGGTACTCACCACTTGTGACGGAAGGGCCCGAAGCCAACCTCGGCTGCAATCGCATCGAGGTCGAACGGCGGCTGGAACTCTGTCAGCTTGCCAGGGTGGCTTCTCTCGAAGACGTCGCACCGGAGCCGACTCTCCCAGCGCAGCCGGCCGCACGCGCAGCCGATAGCTCCGTGGCCTCCCACGAAGACCAGCAGCCAGCGGCTCTTGCCGCAGTCGCAGACGACGTGCTCGGTGACCGACCGGTAGGAGACCCGCGAGTCCCGGTCCGTGACGGCCTCTTGCAGTGGGAGGTTCAGCTCGTACGCGATGATCGCCTGGACGGTCTCGGCTTGACGCAGCGCCAGGTCGAAGCTCTCGCCAGCGCACGCTTCCAGAACTCTGAGGAGCGGCCAGTTCGCGTCCACATCGGGAAGCGGACCCTCAGTGGCCGCGGTCCTCTCAAGGGACCGGGCGAGTTCCAGTAGACGTTCGTCCAGAAGCAGGTCGCCGTCCGATAGCTGATCGACCCGGTGAACGAGTTCCTCTGCGATCTTGGCGGGTGCGTCCTTGACGGCGCGGGCGGCGGCCCGCGCCTGCCGCAGGACTTCCTGGTACTCCTCGGGGAGGGAGCGAGGCAGGAAGTAGAGGCCGCGGTACCGCTCGGCGAGCTGCCGCAGGCCCGGGGAGTGCCGCTGCTTGGAGAATGGCACTAGCTGGCGCTTGGCGGACGGCGGTGGCAGGTCCGGATGGGATTCCAGGACGAGCCGGTGTTGCCACCAGACGCGCCGAGGGTCGACAAGTGGCTGGTCCCACAGTGTCAGCGAGTCGCGGACGGGGATCTCGGCCGCTTCGGCCGCTCCCGCGGGGCGGCTCGGCTCCTCACGAGTTCGCCGGGGTACCTCCGGGTGTCCCAGGACAGGCCACGTCTTCGCATTCGGGGGGAGGCCTCGGCGGAGGACCTGGTCGACCTCGGTGGCGATGGCGCTGGGACCGGCGGCTTTCTCGTCGGCACTGCCTCCGATGCTCGTCTGCAGATCCCACTGGCACCAGGGATACTCGCCGCCGGCTGCGACGCCGTAGGCCAACGTCGGACCGCCGCTGGAGGGCAGGACCCAGAAGCGGTCGCCAGCGTCCCTTTCTTCCTCCCAGCCGGCGGCTTCGTCGGAGAGCAGGATCTCCACCCCCGTCGGCAGCTGTTCGCCGATCGTCCAGCCCAAGGCGCGCAGGCGGGCGACCATGATCGGCAGGACGGTGCGCTCGTAGGAGTCGAACGGCTTGCTCCGGCGCATCGACGGGTACAGCGGCCTCCAGGCGGCGGTGCCCTTGACCTTGATGAGGTGCTGCTGCCAGGTCGGCATCGCCTGGTAGCGGCGGCGGACGATCCGTCTGGCCGGATGGGTCAGCCGCATGTCGATGACGGACTGCCGGTAGTCCGGGTGCTCGAGAACGGTCCCGATCACCATCGGGGTGTCGGCGGCATCGCGCAGCTCGAACTGCCATTCCGTCTCGCCGGCCCGCACCTTGCGCCAGCCGTCGGGCCAGGTCACCTCGACGTAGTCACCTGCCGACCTCGTGACGTCGATACCCAGCAGGCGGTACGTCTCCCACGTCTCGGAGGCGTCGACGCGGCGCGCGGGCAGGACCCGCCTCTCTCCGTCGCCGAGGAACTCGCTGAATCGCCGCTCCTCGTAGCTGTCGGCCACGGCCACCCGCACCCTTCGACGCATCGGACATCCCACACGCTCGACCGCCGCCAGTCTGGCAGCCACCGCGCCCGCATTCTATGCCAATATGGCATTGGCTCACGCCGTAATGGCATACCACTGTTGAGGGAGCGATGTCATGGCCAGGTATCCGGACCCGACCGCGGTGATCAGTGCGAGTTCACTGCTCAGGCGAGCCAGAGCCGGCACTCCCGACCTCAGCCAGAGCGACCTGGCCGACGCCGCGGGCCTCGGGCAGACAGCTCTCAGCCGCTACGAGCTCGGCAAGCGCGAGCCAACCTTCGCGGACCTGCAGCACATCGTCGGCCGGACCGACTACCGCCTGGAGATCTCCCTCCGCCGGGAGCCGCACCGCCAGAGCTCCATCGAGGCGCTGCTCAGCCACAGCGCCCAGCGCTTCACGGCTGCGGACCGGGACCTCCAACGGCTGCTCCCGGCCCAGCTCGCTCCGGAGGAACTCCAGATCCGCCCCTCCGAGCAGGACGGGCCGAACCTGTCCGACGCGCTCCTGCACTACTACGAGATCAAGCACCTCTTCCGGGACGCCCGCCGCCTGGAAGAGCGCCTCCAGCAGACCTACGCGCAGTTCGGCACCGAGCGCGACCGCGACCTGATCCACCAGATGCTCCAGGTCGGCATCGGCGCCGGCCAGGCCGCCACCGCCCTCGCCTGGGCCATCGACACCGCCGCCGCCTCGATGCCGAAGGGCCGGGGGAAGAAGGAGCAGGACGAGCCGCGCCTCGCTCGCACGCTGTGGGCTCACGTCGCGTGCTGCCTGCGGGCGGAGGAGGCGATCTGCCGCGACCGCGTGGAACGCATGCACCAGGCTCTCGCCGCGGCCCGCCGACGCGAACAGGCCGCGAACCGGCTCCGGGACGCCGAGGCCCTCGCCCGCGCCGGCGACCGGCCCGCCGACGACCCCCACGTCGAACAGGCCCGCGCCGAGCTCGACGCGGCCACCCGTCGCTGCGCCGCCCTCAGCCCCAACGGCGGGGCCGCCGACGTCGGCCAGGCGGGCGAACGCTACCTCGCCGTCGAACTCGCCGAACTCGCCGACCGGGCGTGCACGCTGTTCTCCGAACTCGCCGCAGAACCGGCGTTCGCCCGGTGGCGAAGCAGCCACGCCACACACGACCCGCTCTACGACGAGTGGCTGGACGGGACGCTGGACGTCACGCTCGCGCCACCGAAGCTCTACCCGGACAAGGACAGCTTCTACCGCGAGCACCCGGCCCTGGCCCAGCCATGGCGCGACCAGTTGGAGCGCGGCGAGGGCGGGCCTACCCCGTACGGCAGCGACGAGCGCCGCGCCCGTGACCACCGCGACCGGGAGTGGGTGATCACCATCGCCGCGCCCACCACCGGCGACCCGCGAGCGTGGCCGAAACCGGAAGCGGTGGTCGTGGCCACCCGGTGCCCGAGCCTGCCGACTGGCGAGCCCAGAACGCCGGTCTACGTCCTCGCCGCAAATCTGCACGCGACCCGAGCCGCCGACATCCTGGAGACGGCCCCGGGCCCAGCCTCGCTCGCCAGCATCGCGGCCAAGCTCACCACCCGCCGCACCCCCGGCAAGGAGACCAGCCGATGAGCCCCGACAACGAGCCCGTCCACGGGCCGTCTCGAGCGCCTGAACCGAACGCAGTCTTCTTCCGGCCAGCCCCAGTGGGGCTGGCCGTGGCGATAAGCTGACCGCCGATCGAACCGGACGAAGGAGGACCCGTGCGCAGGCCCCCCATGGACGACGGACGCCACGGACCCGTCCGGGAGATCGACCCCGTCGCCTCGGCTTTCGCCGGCGAAAACGTCACGCACCTGGTCTGCCAGTGCGGAGTCGTGACCGGCGACCTGCAGGGCCACGCTGTCCACGTCCGGGAAGTGCTGCGCGTTCCCGGGCCGAGGTGGCTGCCGGTCGGCGCCCGGCTCGCGCTGCTCCTGGGCGGCGGTGTTGCCCTGGCCATCACCCTGATGCTGATCGCGCAGAACCAGCTCGACGGAACCGCCCGGACGGTTGTCCTGGGACTCGCCGGGCCAGTGGCCTTCGGCGTCACCATGGCGTTGGCCGTCCTGCTGCGCCCGTACATCGTGCCCAACGGACGCCACCCGATCGGATGAAGGTGCCCCTGCTGCGAAGCGGGCTGCGGGATGATGCACGGCGTGTACGAGAACCTGAACCCGACTGAGGGTCAACTGCGCTCCGCTCTCGCTGCGTTGGGCATGGACGTTCCCGCCTCTCTGGAGCACGAGGACGACGAGGTGCGGACCGCCGTCCTGGCTGCCCACCTCCGCCGGGCAGCCGACCACGCCAGCTACAACCTGGTGCTCGCCGCCCAACCGAGTACGGCGGTGGAGATCGCCAACATCACCAAGCCGTTGGCCTGGCCAGTGCCCGAGGATCACCTGGCGGCGGCCCTTGGCCACCTCGGCCGGGCGGACGGGCACCTGGCCGTGCTCGCCCAGGACTTCTCCGCTCCGGGTGCCGTCGCCTTGGACACCGGCGGCGGACGGATCGAGGAGGGCTTCGCCGCAGCCGCGGCCGAGCTGTTGGACGCTGCCGGTGAGGCAGTCCGCTACCGGTCGAGGCCAGACGGCACCGACCGGACGGAGGAGGAGCTCCACGCGCAGCAGGTCATGGACCACTTGGACCAGGGAGAGCATCTGCTCAACCAGGCGATGAACCGGCGCGAGGCTGCTGCGCTCGGCGTGGACGGAATGCTCTACCCCGACCCGGACTGACATGGGTGCCCCGGTTGCGCGGAGCGGTCTGGTACGGAGGTGACCGACCGCTGACCGGGTCGGTCGTGCTCCCACCCCGCCCAGGACGGCCAGTCGAGCGGTCAGCCCCTCGTGTCGGCCTGCGCCCGGATCTTCCGGATGAGCTCGGCGTCCCCGCGTAGGACCCCGACCACCCGGGCATCGGTGGGGCTCTGCCCGTGCTCCTCTCCGCACGGGCACACGCTCCAGCCGTCCGCCTCGACGTGTTCGGCGACCTGCTCGATCAGGGCAGCTGCTTCGTCGAGCAGCCCGATCGGGAGTCCGGCGCTCTCGCTCGCGGAATCGGCGCCGATCGCCAAACCGATCTCGAAGACCAGATCGGTGGCGTGCTGCACGGTGCGGGTGTCGCCGTTGCTGGAGGCGTACTTGATGACCTGGGCGAGGGCCATGAGCGGGCGGGAGCAGATCCAGCGCGGCAAGAAGGCGGTGCGTTGGTCGACTCGGACCGGCCGCACGCCGTGCGCGGCGTCGGCGCCGGGGGTTCCTAGCGCGCTGGCGTTTGCGATCTGGTCGGCAACGGCGGCCGGCTCGATGTATCGCAGGGCGGACCGCGGCTGGATCCCGAGCCGCTGCGCGACCACGGTCACGTTGTGGGCAAGCACGTTCGTCACCGCGACCGAGACGACGTCGAGGCCGCGGGTGAGGAGCTCGGCCTCGGTCTGCGTCGCGAGTGCCTTGAACGCCTTGGATGTCCTGATGTCGGGCACGGGGACAAGCGTAGGGCCCCTGTGGGCTGCCGCCCGCCACGCCGGAGCGTCGCGCGGACCGGAGCGCAGCACCAGGACGCGTCCAGGTGGAGCCTGCGGCGGGCTGCTAGTGGGAATCCGCCGCAGGACATGCTCGGCTACCAAGCCGTGGCGCGTTCCACGTCGTGGGCGTAGTGACCGAGTGCTTGGCCGAGGTCGGCCCGGCCCTCGGTGCCGGGTTCGGAGTTGTCGACGGCGTCCTGCGCGGCGCGAACCACGGCGTGGGCCCGGTAGTCGATCTGGCCGTTGCTCCCGCCGGTGTTGGACAACAGCTTGGTCAGGATCCGCAGGGCATCCGGGTCCTGGGCGCTGTGCGCGGCTCGCTGGGCGACCCGGTCGGGGTACTTGATGGCCGGGGTGGCGGTGACGGTGCGCAGGGTGCGGGTCAGCCACTGGTGCTGGTCGATTCCTTCGGCGAAGGCGAAGTGGCCGGCGCCTGCGAGGGCGGGTGCGACGTCGGGGTCACCGTCGGCGAGGTCCAGGACCTGGTCCCAGAACTGGAAGGCGCGCTGGTGCAGGGGGAGGGGGCTGGCGACGTCTTCGCGGGGCAGTGCCCGGGCGATGTCGCCGAGGAGCGTCGAGACGGCCGTCGGGCCGCCGTTGCCGGTGATCAGCTTGGCGAGGAAGTCGGGGCCGAAGGTGCCGGGGGAGTGGAGCAAGGTGGCGGCGAATCGGTCGAACACCTCGTCAGGTGCACCGGTGCGCAGGTAGTCCATGGTCTTGCCGGGGTCGAGGTCGCCGAGAACGGCGTACTCGTCGTCTCCGAGGTAGCGCAACGAGCGCAGCCAGGTGTGGATCGGGGCGGATGGCTCGGCGATGTCGAGCAGGGTGGCCTGGTGGGCGGTGTACCAGGGGAGGGCGTAGTGGCGCAGCGGGGTGAGGGCCGCGCCGACGGCGGCCAGGGCGCGGTCGTCGCGGCCGTCGGTGACGAGCTCGGTCAGCAGGGTGGCGGCTTCGGCGGGCAGTTCACCCTGGTCGGCTGCGCGGCGGACGGCCCACTGGAGGACGGCGACCAGGGCGAGGCCGCCGGAGGAGTCGGTCGCGGTGGCGTAGGGGCTGTCGGGCACCGAAGCGGGCTCGGTCCACGCGCGGACGGCGGCCGTCAGCCAGGTGATGGCCGCGGCCTCGTCCACGCCGGGATCGGTCCCGAGTACCCAGGCCTGGCGCAGCAGCTGGACCACCGTGCGGCGGGCGCGCTCCTCAATGTCGGGGTCGGCAGTGCTGTTACCTGCTTCGAGCTGGGTCTTCAGGGCCCAGGCCGCGGTGCAGGCGTCGGCGAGGCGTCGTCCATCGGCATCGGTGAGGCCCGCCGCCTGCTGGTCGGTGTGCAGGGTCTGCAGGTAGGCCGTGCGCAGGTCGAACGAGCCGAGGGCGGCCATGACGGCTTCGATGTCGGCCGCCCAGGCCGCGGGGGCTGCGTGGACGGCGGTCTCCAGCATCCGCAGGTCGGTGCGCTTGTAGTAGTCCCCCTGCGAGGGAATGCGGGCCGCGAGCTCAGCGGCACCCTGAAGAACACCGTGCTCCTCGCACCGGGTGACGAAGTCCTTCACCGCGCCCTCGCCGTGGTCGGGGTACGGCACCATCTTGATCAGCGGCTCGGTGAGCGCCGGCGGCGGCCCGGTGAACTCGGCCAGCAGGTCCACCACCGGGCGCCAGGGTGCCAGCACCGATGCGGGCGCCACCTCGGAGAGGCAGTAGACGGTCCGCCAGACGGGAGGGAGAGCGGACTCCCACTCCAGCTCCGGCATGTCGGCCTCATCCTCGCCGAGGAGCTCGGCCAGCGCCTCCGTGCCGCCGAGCATGGAGGCGAGCGTGCGGGCGAGGCGACCGTCTTCATCAGCCAGCTCGGCGCGGGCTGCCTGCAGCGCATCCTGGCCCGGGACCGGGCCGAAGCCGGTAGACAGGGCCGCCACGAGGTCGGCCTGGTCCGCCGGTGCGCAGGTGCCGATGGCCACCTGGACGAACCGGCCGACATCCGGGGTGAGGTAGGGCATGGCACCCAGGCGGGCCAGCACCTCGAAGGCAGCCCTCCACCACGAGACGTCCGCCGGAGCGATCCCCGCGGCATCCACCAGGTGGACGGCGATCAGCCGCTCGCGCTCCCAGCCACCCAAGGCCTTGGCCGTCCAGGCACCGGTCCGCGCTGCCAGGTCAGTGCCCGCTTCGCTGAGCTCGAGGCGAGCGAACTCGATGCAGGCCGCCGCCGCGAGCCGGGCCCCGGTCAGCGCCCGGTCCCCGGCCAGGCTCGGCGCACGCAGGTCATCGCTGATCTGCAGCTGCTCCCGGACGCCTTCGACCGCGAGGTGAGAGGCCAGCACGGCCGCGAGGCCGGTACGGACCCGCTGGGCCAACTGCGGACCGCCCGTTCGGCCGGTCTCCAGCAGCTGGGCCAGCACGGTTCGGACGTTCCAGGAGTCAGCAGCGGAGCCGTCCGACCCGACCGACAGGGCCTTGACCGTCGCATCCACCCACGCGGCGTCCCGGTGGGCCGGCAGGGTCTCCTGCGCCCAGTAGACCGCCATGGTCCGTACGCCGTCGGTGGAGTGTGCCTTGAGCGCCCGGGTGACGAGGGCCGCGCTGTGGCCGCCGAGGTGTCGGCACAGCAGGACCAGTTTGGCGGTGGCTTCGGGGCCGGTCCGCCAGATCGTGTCCAGGTGCCTGTCCAGCCACCGCACCAGGCGGGCCGGGTCCTCGGCGGCGAGGCGCTCGAAGTAGGGCCTAGCCGGCCACCGGTCCTCCTCCGGCAGGAGCCGGACGGCGTCCAGCTTTTCCAGCCACTCCCAGCCGGGGAAGTGTTCGAACAGGTAGAGGGAGGCTGAGGGGTGGTGCAGGTTGTTGACCTTCTGGATCTGCTCGGGGGTCGGGGAGGCGACCGCGCCGAGGGCGACCCACTCGGGGGCCTGGTCGACGACGGTGGCGACGAGCTCCTGGATCAGGGCGAGGCAGTCGTGCAGCATCGCGACCGCCGTCACCGCGGTCGCCTCGGTGCCTGGGTGTACGACCCCTGACCCGATCTTGTACTGGTCTGTCCAACGCCGGAACGCTTCCTTCTCCGCCTTGCCCGGCAGGCGTCCGGTCTCCTTGTGGACCACCGTGGTCAGCTGCATGACCCGGTGGACCCCCTTCTCGGCCTCCATCTCGCACAACCGCGCGTAGGCCGCGCCGACCTCGTCGAGCCGCCGATCGAGGACCGCCTGACGGTGGAACTCCTTGCTCGACCGGATCTTGTGAAGCTCACGCAGCGCGACCATCAGGGGGTGCCCGGCGGTCAGCGTCTCGGGCACTGTGGCCCCGAGTTCGTCGACGGCGTCCAGCACCGTCTGGGTCGCGCCGAACGCCAGCACCGGCGGGTGCCCGGCTTTCGTGGCCGCGGATCGGGAGCGGAGCACCTTGACGATGGCCTTCCCGAGATCACTGCCCGGGTCCACCTTGGGCGGGAAGGCGGCAAGGGAGTCCAGGGCGTCCAGCAGGCCGTCCACGGGGGTCGGGGCCTTGAGCGAGCCGTCCGTGTCGAAGATCGCCTTGAGGGACTTGGAGACAGCATTCCGCGCCGCCTCCAGCGCCTTGTAGTCGTTGCCGCCGATCTCCATCAGGCGTTCGATCGCCACCCGGCACATCGCCTGCGCGGTCACGTACGGCTCCCGGTGGCCGTCCGGCTCGCACAGCATGTCGCAGATGTCGCGCAGCAGGCCCAGCGCGACCGCGCCTTCCTTCTGGGGCCCGAAGTCCTGCAGACGCTGGGCGAAGGAAGAGCCGTCGGCCAGCAGCGCCACGTCGTGCGCCGATGGCCGGCTCTGGTCAGCCTCGAAGATGGTCACGTGCGGCACGGTAGCGGCGCGTCGGCTGGCTTGGCGATCGGTTTCGGGGGGCTATGGCCCGCCCGCTGGGTGGCCCGATGTGCTCAGACGGGTAGGGGGTCTTCCACCTCGGTCAGGAGGTCGGCCCGGTCGTTGCGGACGTTGTTGACGTCGGTGCTGACGGCCGTGACGGTGAGCTCGGTGCCGGAGGGGGTGTGAAGGAGTGCGCGCAGGCTGTCGGGGTCGGTGTGGTCGGGGTCGAGCCAGGCATCGCGGTTGGCCGCGGTGATGGTCAGCGGCATGCGGTCGTGGATGCGGCCCGCGGCGTCGGTGGCCTCGGTGGTGATGATGGTGCAGGTGGCCAGCCAGGCCAACGGGTCGTCGTCAGGTCGGGTCTTGTCCTTCCAGAACTCGTACAGCCCGGCCATCCCCAGCAGCGTCCCGTCGGCCGGAGCCAGGTAGTAGGGCTGCTTGTAGGGCTTGCCGTCCGGACCGCCAGGGGCCTGGCGCCACTCGTAGTAGCCGTCGCCGGGGACGATGCACCGCCGCGCGGCGAAGGCGCGCTTGAAGCTGGGCTTCTCGTGGACGGTCTCGACCCGGGCGTTGATCATCCTCGCGCCGCCGGATGGGTCCTTGGCCCAGGACGGCACGAGTCCCCAGCGCAGCGCCCGGACCTGCCGGGCGATCTCTCCGCTCTCCTTGTCCAGGCGTTCCAGCACCACGAGGACGTCGCGGGTCGGCGCCACATTCCAGCTCGGCGCGAACCGGTCGTCGGGGACCGCCGAGTTCGCATCGAACAGCCGGGCCAGGTCGACCGGGCCTGTCGTGGAGACGTACCTACCGCACATGGGCCCAGCCTCGCACGCCGCCGGCGGTCGTGGCCCGGCCTGGGCACTGTGTGTCGGCACCCTGCGTCCGGCCGTGGCCTGGGTTGTACGCCCCGCTCGGTGTGCCGCTTGTAGGTCGCCCTCCCGGGGTCACCCCACGGCTGATTTCAAGATTCTTTCGGACGCCGTCGGGCCGCGGCAAGCCGCGGTCCGACCGGTCGGAGACTAAGTTGCGCGTTGTCCCGATGGCCCCACCTGCGGTAATGCGGCTTGCGCTGTTATTCGAACATATGAGCTACTGGAGATGCCGGAAGGGGAGTCCGGGTGACAACGAGAAGGGGCTGACTGACCGGAGGTGATCGAGGTGTTCGCGCACCTCCACTCCGCGTCGGGCTACTCGATCCGCTACGGCGCCTCGCTTCCTGCCGCGCTGGCCGAGCGGGCCGCCGAGCGCGGCATCGCCGAACTGGCGCTGACCGACCGGGACACCGTCTCTGGGGTGGTGCGGCACGCCAAGGCGTGCGCCACCGCCGGGGTGCGGCCCCTGTTCGGCGCGGACCTCGCCGTCGGCCTGGCCGAGCCGCCAGCCCCGTCAGGGCGGCGCCGGACCCCGGCGCGCGGCGGGGCCTTCGTGGACGAGTCAGCGCCCCGGATCACGGTGCTGGCCCGCGACAAGCAGGGCTGGGCCAACCTGTGCGCGTTGATCAGTGCCGCCTGGGCGGGCCGCGCCGAGCGCGGCGGTGGCCAGCCGGTGGTGCCGCTGGAGGTGCTGGCCGCCCACGCCGAGGGCCTGACCGTGCTGCTCGGCCCCGGCTCCGAACCGCTACGCGCCCTGGCTGCCGGCCGCCCGGACCGCGCTGCCCGGCTGCTCATCCCCTGGCGACAGTGGTTCGGCCCGGCGCTGCGCCTGGAGGCGGTGAACCTGCGCCGCACCGGCACCGGCCCGGGCAGCTTGCGGCTGGCCGCCCGCACGGTGGGCTTGGCCGCGGACCTCGACCTGGAGGCGGTGCTCACCAACGCCGTCCGCTACGCCGACCCCGGCCAGGGCCCGATCGCGGACGTCCTGGATGCCGCCCGCCTCCTGCGCCCCATCCAGCCCGGCGCCACGTGCAACGGCGAGCGGTGGCTGAAGCCGCCGGCCGCGATGGCGGAGCTGGCGCAGGAGGTCGCCGAGGCGGCCGGGCAGGGGCCGGGCGGCGCCCGACGGCTGCTGGCGGTGACGGCCCGGACGGCGGCCGAGTGTCGCCTGGATCCGAAGTCGGACCTGGGGATCGGCACGGTGCGCTTCCCGGAGGAGGACCGGCTCGGCCTGGCGCCGGGCTCCTCTGCCCGGGTGCTGCGCGAACGGTGCGAGGCGGCGTTGGCCAAGCGCGGCATGGACCGCGACCCGGAGGCCGTCCGGAGGCTCCGGGAAGAGCTGGAGGTGGCGACCGGCCTGGGCTGGTCCACGTTCTTCCTGACGGTCGCTCAGATTGTCGCCGACTTCAAGGAGGCCGGGGTGCGGGTGTCGGCGCGCGGCTCCGGCGCCGGTTCCTTGGTCGTGCACTTGCTGGGCATCTCGGCGGTCAACCCGCTCGAGCACGGCCTCATGATCATGGAGCGGTTCCTCAGCTTCCGGCGCCGCTCCCTGCCCGATATCGACGTCGACGTCCCCGCGGACCGCCGAATCGACTGCTACCGCCTGGTCCTGGAGCGCTTCGGCGCCTCCCGGGTCGCGGCGGTCGCGATGCCGGAGACCTACCGGGTGCGTTGGGCGATCCGCGACGTCGCGCTGGCCACCGGCCTGTCCCCGGACGAGGCCGGCCCCCTCGCCAAGGCGTTCCCGCACATCCGCGCACGGGACGCGCGCTCGGCGATGGCCGAGCTGCCCGAGCTGCGCCAGGTTGCCGCCGAGGCCGACCGGTACGGCGCCCGGTTCTGGGACCTGGTCGAGGGCCTGGACGCGCTGCCCCGCGGTCTGGCGATGCACCCGTGCGGTCTGCTGCTGTCCGACGACTCCCTGCTGGCCCGCACCCCGGTGCTCCCCACCCCCGGGGACGGCCTGCCGATGTCGGTGTTCGACAAGGACGATGTCGAGGATCTCGGCTGCTTGAAATTGGACATTTTGGGCAATCGGACGATGCAGGCGATGTCGTACGCGCTGTCCGAGATCGAGCGCACCACCGGCCGCACCGTCGACCTGGACGACCCCGAGCAGGTGCCGCTGGACGACGAGGCCGCCTTCGCCCTGCTGCGCGAGGGCGAGTCCCTCGGGGTCTTCTCGATCGACAGCCCGGGCCAGCGGGACCTGCTCGGCCGCGCCCAGCCGCGCGCGTTCGTCGACTTGATCGTGCAGCTGGCCCTGTTCCGCCCCGGGCCGGTGGCCGCTGACATGATCCGTCCGTGGCTGGACGCCCGGCACGGCCGCCGGCCGGTGCGCTACCCCCACCCCGACCTGATCCCCGCCCTGTCCCCGACGCTCGGCGTGCTCGTCTTCAACGAGCAGGTCGCCAAGACGTTCTCGGTCCTGACCCAGACCGACCTGGCGCTGGGGGAGGAGGCCCGCCGCGCCCTCAGCCGACCCGAGCGGCTGCCCGCACTCGAGACGTGGTTCCGCACCCGTGCAGCCGCCGCCGGCTACGACCAGCGGGTCATCGACTCCGTCTTCGAGCAGCTCAAGGGCATGGGCGCCTACGGCTTCCCGGCCTCGCACTCCGCGGCCTTCGCCGTCATCACCCTCCAGAGCGCATGGCTGAAGGCGCACCACGGGCCGGCCTTCTACGCCGGGATCATGGAGGCGGAGCCGGGCATGTACCCGCTGCGCCTGCTTCTGGCCGACGCCCGGCGCCACGGCGTGCCCGTGCTGCCGGTGTGCGTCGAGGCCTCCGATGCCGGTTACCGGGTCGAGACCGGCCCGGACGGCCGCCACGGCCTGCGGATCGCCCTCGCCGCGGTGAAGGGCATCACGACGGAGGAGATCGCCCGGATCACCGCCGCCCGCCCCTTCACCTCCGTCCCGGACCTGTGGGAGCGGGCCCGCCCGTCCCTGCCCACCGCCCAGAACCTCGCCCGGATCGGCGCCCTGGCCGCCGTGCCCGGCGGCACCCGCCCGCGCCGGGACCTGCTGCTGCTCCTGGACGAGCTCCACCACGGCCGCCGCTCGGCCGCCGTCCCGGACCAGCTCGCCCTGCCCGCCCCCGCCGAGTCCCCCGCCCCGACCGGCCTGCCCACTATGACCCCCCGTCAGGAACTCGACGCCGAGCTGGAGGTCATCGGCCTCGACGCCAGCAAGCACCTGATGGCCGAGCACCACGCGCTGCTCGCCGAGCTCGGCGTCACCCCCTCCACCCAGCTGCGCGACGTCGAGGCCGGGGAGGTGGTGCTGGTGGCCGGAGCGAAGGTGGCGATCCAGACCCCGCCGCAGAAGTCCGGCCGACGCACCATCTTCGTCACGCTCGACGACGGTGCCGGAGGCCTGCCGGTCGACCTGGCGTTCTTCTCCGGCCCGGACGCCGAGGCCGCCGCGCACACGCTGTTCCACTCCTGGCTGCTGCTGGTGCGAGGTCAGCTCCAGCACCGAGGGCGCTCCCTCTCCGTGGTCGGCCACCGCGCCTGGGACCTCGCCGAGCTCGCCCGGGCACGCGCCGAAGGCGGCACCGCCGCCGTCCGCGCGCTCCTCGCCGCCCCCGGCCCGGCCGACCCCGCGCAGCAGGACGGCGGCCACCAGGACCGCCGTACCGGCGGCGGCCCGGGTGGCGCCGGCCGGATGTGGCACGCCTCCCAGGGAGCGGCAGGATGATCACGCACCAAGCCGCGGTGACGGTCCTTCACCTGCGCTGCCACCGGCCCGGCTTCGAGGTCTACCGGCAGCTCTTCGGGGTGCTCGGTGACATCACCCCCGTCGTCCAGGCCCTCCCACCCGACAGCGCCCTGCTGGAGCTCGCGGGCGCGGTCCGCTACTTCGGACAGTCCCCGGCCGAGCTGGCCGACCTGCTGCAGACCCGGCTCGCCGCCCGCTTCGGCCTCGTCACC
Source organism: Kitasatospora sp. NPDC002522 (assembly GCF_053595195.1). Taxonomy (NCBI): domain Bacteria; kingdom Bacillati; phylum Actinomycetota; class Actinomycetes; order Kitasatosporales; family Streptomycetaceae; genus Kitasatospora; species Kitasatospora sp. NPDC002522. The sequence continues at coordinate 4,493 of NZ_JBSFXE010000046.1, read as the reverse complement.
ACCGGAGGCCTAGGCGACAGCCGGCTCATGGCCACCATCGCGGCCGACACCGCCCGCCCCGGCACCGTCCAGGTCCTGCCCGACGACCCGGCCGCCGCCCGGGCCTTCCTCCACGCCCAGGACGTCCGGCTACTCCCCGGCATCGGACCGGCCCTGGAGAAGAAGTTCCGCCGGTACGGGATCGACACCATCGGCGAGCTCGCCGCGGTCCCAGTGGCCACCGTGCAGCGCATCGCCGGAGCCAGCACCGGACGACTCCTGGCCGAGCGGGCCAACGGCACCGACCGCCGCATAGTCACCCCGACCGGCCCGCCAGCCACCATCACCTCCATCCGCCGCTTCGACCACGATGTCCTCGACCCCGCCGAAGTCCGTCGAGCCCTCCTCGACCTCGCCCTTGACCTCGGAGCCCGGCTGCGCGCGGCCGGGCAGAGCGCCCGCACCGTTGAGTTGCAGGTCACGTACGCCGACCGCTCCGCCACCACCAGGTCCAGGACGCTGTCGGAGGCGACCGGCCACAGCCCGGCCCTGCGCAAGGTGCTCTACTTGATCTTCGGCGCGCTGGGGCTGGAGCGGGCTCGGATCCGCGCGGTCACCGCCCGGGCCGGCGGCCTAGCCACTGTCGGCGCCACCCACGGGGTTCAACTGACCTTTGACGCGGCCACCGAGGCAGCCCGCACCCTCGAACCCGTACTGGACAAGGCCGCCGCCCGCTACGGGATCGGCGCGGTCGCCCCCGCCGCCGTGGCCACTGCCCGTCGACAGCCGCGCACACCAGCACGGTGACCCAATGACGAGCGGAGACCTGCGGCCGGGGCTAGCCATGACCACACGTTGAGAAGAGCCGCAAAACCAGCCTTGTTTAGACCAACATCACCTCACCGCCCAGGGCGGGCTGACGGGCAGGCTCGTTACAGTTAGTGAAGACTTTGGCCCAAGCGCGGCCGTGGAGCGTCCAGCCGCAGCCGTTTCAACTCATAACGGTCACCAAAATCTCTGCTTCGAAATTCCAGAACGTCCACCGAAAAACTTCGAACCCAACAACTTAATTCCCCCCAGAAACTCAACCGGCCCCTTCCCTCCAATTTGCTGGGCTCGGGATTGGCTCTTGGCCAGGGGCCCGCTAGCTGGCGAAGGTGGACGGGTCCTGACCGACCCGCGGGCCCAGGCCGTGGACCGAGCGAGGCCGGATCCGGGCTCGCGCTGGTGGACTCGCCGGCAAGCAGATCGGCCCCCTGGAGCCAACGTCCAGAGGGCCGATCGAGATCAATGGGGGCCAGAGCGAGGGTCGTGTCGAGACCGGGCTACCCCACCGGTCGCAGCTGTACGACCTTGCCCTTGCGGCCGAGCGCCCGGCTGCTCAGGCGGTAGTACGGGATGTTGTTGAACTTGCTGTACTCCTCCAGCAGGCCCGCCTCGACGAGCTCCTTCCGGATTCGAGAGAAGAACGTGGGGGCCCAGCCCATCTCCTCAGCCAGCTTCTGGGCCGTCCGCTGAGTGCCGTCCTCGCCCGGCGGCAGAGCGCTGTAGAAGGCCAGGAGCAGCCGCTGGTTCGGGCCCATGGCGTTGGAGCGCCGAAGCAGGCCGCGGAGTTCGTTGTCGCTCACGGGTCCATTCTCCCTGGGATCAGGCGCTCTGTGCAGTGCGCGCTTCACGGGCCGCACGGTGGATGTGGGTCAGGAAGTTCTCCTCGAGGGACTCGTCCTCGGCAGGCCGGACGAGGAGGTAGGACTCCGGCTCCTGGGTCAGGCCCAGGATGTGCGGGGGGTTCCAGCCCTTGATGGCCTCGCGGTGGTCGTAGCCGCTCCCGCGGTACACGAGGTACGGCGTGATCGCGTAGAAGGGGCTACGACCGACGGACCCGGACTTTCGCAGCAGCCGGTCCTTGACCAGCTTCTTGATCATCCTGGACAGGGCATCCGGCGAGAAGCCCAGTTCGGCGCCGATGTCGGCGAGCGTGCGGTTCACCTTGCCGGGGTCCAGCAGCGTGGCGCCGCAGTACCACATGATGACGCGGATCTCGGCATCGGTCCGCTTCGACGCCCGGTTGCACAGGGCGATGAACCTCACCAGGGAGAAGGTGCCGAAGGCGCCCCCGTAGCCGAACTCCGCATGAGGAGCCGGCTCCATGGTGTCGGTGTAGAAGAGCCCGGTTGGTCGCCGGTGGCCCATGTCGACACGCTCCGTTCCTCACGCGCATGGCCTATGCATGCAGATGATCCGACCCGAGGATCGGATCGCCTGCACTGACCCTACATGTACTGAACGGCAATGCGATCCGTTCTCGGGGTCGGATCACATTCGTGTCTAGTACATGTACTGAACATGCATATTATCCGAGCCCAGGAACGGGTCACCCGATCGCAGGATCGGATCAGAAAACAGCATCTATGCAGGTCAGAGGGTCTATTCGCCCTTGCACCCTCTAGGGCTGACCTAGGACAGACGCTCTACGTAGGCTGCCCCCGAGCTCTCACGGTCAGGGTCAGGCGCCGAAGCTGGGCCAGTCGGGCGGTCACCAGCGTCCCCGGCCGCCAGCCACACACCGTCCGCGGTCCCCCTGTGAGCATCGGCTCCCTCCGCGCCGTCGCCGATGGCGAATCCCGCCTTTCCAGTGGGTTGGAGCCCGGCGTTGTAATGTCTGCCGCTTGGTACTGGCAGGACAAAGCAGGAGGGTTGGGCGTCATAAACCTTTCTCCTTTGCCGCTTCCGCCGCCCGGGCTGAGGCAGTGCTGAAATCTGCATACTCGTCTGACTGCCACTCAAAGCGCCGATCACGAAATTCCGGCTGCCGCCGGAACCGGGCCCCTGGGGGCCCTTTTCGCGCTCCTCGGTATCAAGCTGAATCGCCGTGCATAAAAATGAGCTCGATTTACCTATTCGAATAAATGGCACGAATTGCCAGCGGGTCGCCATTTACCCGGGGTAGTTAGGGGCTTGAATTTAAAAGTGGAGGTCCAGTAAAAATGCCTTGGCGGATCTCTCACCAGCGCCTGCGGCGTGCTGTTGGTTGTTGGTTGCGCCCCCCTTGGTGGGGTGGCGGGTGGTGGTGGGGGTGGGGGTTGGTGGGCGGTCTGTCGACCGGTGTTGTTTCGGGTGGTGGTGAACTTGGTTGTCTGGGTTGGTTGTTGGGCTGTCTATGAGTGAACTGCTGTGTGTGGGTTGGGTGTTGTGGTGCTGGCCTTGGTGCTGTCGGGTCGGGTGGCCGGGGCGGAGCCCGGTGCGTCTGCTCGGTGGTCCGGTGTTGCCGGTGCCCGCTGGTGGCCGGGTCCGGTCCGGCCCTGGTGTTGCTGCTCCCCGGTGGGGCTGCTCGGTGGTGGTGCGGGTCGGGCGGTGCCTGCTGCGCCTGGTGGTCGTCCTGCGGGTGGTGATGGTGCGTCGGCCCGTCTGCCGGGTGTCCGGCTCGCTGGGCGGGCGGAGCCCGTTCCTGTCGGTGTGCCTGGTGCTGCTCGGCGGCGGTCCCTGGTGGCGGGCGTCCAGCTCGGCGGCCCGGTGCGTCCGGCCGGTGGCCGGTGGCGGGTGACGGTGTGTCTGGCGGGTGGCCGTCAGCTGCTCCCTGGTGGCGGGGCGTCGGGTGGCTGGGCGGGGCGGAGCCTGGTCTCCGTCCCGGCCGGGGGGCCGGGTCCGGCTCGGGCGCGGCCCCCTCGGCTTCCCGCGCTGTGCGCCGCTCCCCGGTGGCCGGGTGCTGCTCCCTGGTGGCCGGTGCTGGGCGGGGGCGGAGCCCTGGTGTTCTCTCCGGGCCCGTGTGTCCGCCGTGGCGCGGTGGCGCTCCTGTGCGGGCGGGGGAGGGTGCTCTCCGGGCTCCTGGCGGTGCGGGTGGCCGGAGGCTGCCCGTGCCCGCCCCGGCGGTCCCTGCGCCCCTCGTGCCGCTCGGCCCGTGCCCCGCCCCCGGGGTGGTGTCCGGTCCGGCCTGGGCGGAGCCCGGCCGCCCCTCGCCCCCGGGGCCGCAAGGGGGCCAAGCCGCGCCCCCGGGCCCGGCCCGGTCCCTGTGGTGCCCGCGTCCACGTACGGGCCGCGCTGCCCCCGTCCAGGCCCGTCACGGGCCCGGGCCGGCTTCCGCCCCCGCCCCGCTGCGCCCCGGGCCTCCGGCCCTTTTCCGAATTTCACGGCAGGGCACCCGTCCAAGGAATTCCGGGAAATCGTCAACGCTCTCCGCTTCGAGGGCGGAGCCCCGACCGGGAAGGCACCCAACCAAGGAAACGCGGGAAATCGTCAACGCACCCCCCGCCCACCACGCCGCACCCGCCCACGAATGCGGCGGAGCCGCATTCCAGCCACCCCCACCCCCGGGCGGAGCCCGGGGCCCTCGGCCACCACCCACAGTGACGGCGGAGCCGTCACCCCGCACCTGCGGAGCCGGAGGCTCCGCCCCGGCCGGAGGCCGGGGGTAGGGCCCAGCGCCGTCCGGGTCCGCGAAGCCTGCCTCGCCCGCGGCCTGATCGTCGAACTCGGCGGCCGCCACGACGCCGTCCTGCGCCTGCTCCCGCCGCTGA
>NZ_JBSFXE010000045.1:0-65592 GCF_053595195.1 Kitasatospora sp. NPDC002522 | reverse complement strand
AGCTCTCACAACTCTTTAAACACCCACAACCACCCCCGGCGGTGTTACTGGGCCACCAAATCATTCATCCCCACCCCCCCCCCCCCCCCCCCCCCCCCCCCCCCCCCCGACTGTTTTTCCGCGCCCGCGTACGGAAGGTCACGACTGGGTCGTGCGCCCGTGTCTGTTGCCCCGTGATGTACTCCTCGCACTCCGGGGGAAGTCCGGGCGTTACGCTCATGCCGCGTGTGACGCGGCGTCAGGGGATGTCGCGACGCGATCCCATGGCGCCGACGTAGGCGACGGGCAGGCGCAGGGCGGTTCCAGCAGCGGGATGTCGTACTTGGCGTCGTGGGCGAGGACGCACAGGACGGTGCGGCCGTCGAGGCGGTCCAGCTGGGCGTCGAGGTAGCGGTGCGGCCGGTCGACGACGATCTCGTCGGCGTGCGGGAAGCGGCGCTTGGTGACGAAGACCGAACCTCTGATGGAATGGCCAGGGACTACAACGTCTGGGGACGTTACACCTATACGGTCGGCGGTTAGCATGAAGATTCGCAGGACCAGGACACGGTGGGCTGCGCCGGCACTAGTGTGCGCTGCTCTTGCAGCCGCAGCGTTCAGTGTTGCCGGCTGCGGCTGGCTCGACAAGCCGGGGGCTTCGAGCTTCCCCAACGCCTTTCCGAGCTCGAACACCGACGTAACTATCGCGCAGGCATTTCGGGATTTCTCCATAAGCATGCCGACCACGGTGGAGGACGTCGGGTATTATGCGTGGTCGCATGACGGCGAATATCCGATGGCTGCGGTGTTCTCCACCCCGTGTGATGCGGTGCCGGGATTCGCCAAAGATAGCGGGCTCCACGAGGTTCCGGTAAGCGACTCCGAAGGTGATATCGCGGGGGTGAGGGTGTTCGCCGGGGAGCATGGCTGGACGCATACCGGCGGCGAGCAGGACATGTACTTCGTAAGAGCGAAGGACAGCGGTCACCGAGAAGTGACCGTCATGGTGCGCCAAACTGGGCCGTCCTGCAGGATCTGGTTGCACACCTGATTTCGCTGCACCATTAGGGGCCTGTCGCGTCGAGCAGCAGGCCCCTTTCGGATGTCTGGTGCCTGTCCATATTGACCCGAAACGCTATTGACTCGAAACGGTAAGGTTCCGGGCTCGTTGATCAGGAGCGTCTCAAAGTCCGGGTGAGCACGTGAGCCTGCAAGTCGCGGCGGTGCGTAGGTCTCCGGGTGGCCCGTCACGCATGCGTCGAGGCTCCGGTGAAGGGGTGACCTTGCGAAGTCGCCCTGAACCGGAGCCTCGATGTGCCGTCAGTCTGCCACCGTCTGCCTCGTCAAGCCGCCGAGACGTCAACTCTCTTCTCGTGTCGGGCTGGTGGAGCGGCTGGGGATGCTGTCGGATCCGCGTCACCGGCGCGGATGGCGTCACCCGTTGGTGGGCGTGCTGCTGATCGCGGCGTCGGCGGTGCTGGCCGGGGCCCGTTCCTATGCGGCGATCGGGCAGTGGGCCGGCGCCGCGCCGTGGCACACCCCGGCCCGCGTACGTCTCCGGGTCGGACGGGGTTCACGGCAGCGGCTCAGTAGGCGGCGTGGGAGCGGATCTCGGCGAGGACCATGCCGCACAGGTTGGACCAGAGGAGCCACCTGTCGGACCTGCACCGCGTCGGGCAGCGTCTGGCGGGTTGCCTCGGCGTAGCAGCCCGAGCCGTCCCGGCAGACGTGCTCGATCCCTGGGTGCTCGCGCAGCCAGCCCGTCAGGGTCTGGGCGGTGCGGCCGGGCAGGACGTCGATCCGCTCGCCGGTCTCGCCGTCGATGATCACGGTCGCGTAGCGATGCCGGCGCTTGAGGGCGAAGTCGTCGACGCCGAGCACCCGCGGGACACGCAGCGGGGGGCAGAGTCCGGCGCATCAGCAGGGCGGTCTTCAACCGCAATGACTGCCGGGCCTTCGCCGAGTCCGACGTAGACCCGCGCGCACCGGCGCCGTCGCGGACGAGAGCACCTCACAGCCGGACAGGACGCCGACAACGCCGTCCACCGCAGGGCTCGCGCGCGGGTCGAGCATGTCTTGTTGCGGATGAAGAACTGGAAAACCTCCGCGACTGCCACCTGCACGGAGCCCGGGTGCACCACGCCGCGCTCGGCGTCGCATGGCTACACACTCTCGCCATGTCCGGCTGAGACACGCCCGGCGCACTCGTCAGTCGGCCGGCTGTGATCGCTCAAGAGTGGCCCGGAGCCGTCTGATCTCGTTGTGCCGCCGATCCCGTGCCGACTCTCCATCCAGCCGACCCATGGCCCCGGCGCGGCGGCGGCAACACGCCGCTTGGTCGCGGACAGTTCTTCCTCGGGGCGAGATCCCATTGGACTCCATGATCGAAACCTTCCCCCGGCTCTCACAGCGTGGCAGCCGTGGCGACGTTCGGAGCGACCTTCGACAAGCCGGACAAGGCGGCTTGCCCGATACGCAGCCGTCCTGGGAATGGTGAGGTCGTGTCAGGCCGCGTGTGACGTGGCGTCAGGGGACGTCGGGGCCAGGTCGTGGTGGATGGGGCCCGTGGTGGCGGAGAGGGGGAGGCAGGAGCCGCCGCGGGTGAGGGTGATGAGTTCGGCGGCGATGGAGACGGCGGTTTCTTCGGGGGTGCGGGCACCGAGGTCGAGGCCGATGGGGGAGTGGAGGCGGGCCAACTCGGGCTCGGTGAGGCCGACTTCGCGCAGGCGGGTGTTGCGGTCGCGGTGCGTGCGGCGGGAGCCCATGGCGCCGACGTAGGCGACGGGCAGGCGTAGGGCGCGTTCCAGTAGCGGGATGTCGAACTTGGCGTCGTGGGTGAGGACGCACAGGACGGTGCGGCCGTCGAGGCGGTCCAGCTGGGTGTCGAGGTAGCGGTGCGGCCAGTCGACGACGATCTCGTCGGCCTCGGGGAAGCGCCGGCGGGTGGCGAAGACCGGCCGGGCGTCGCAGACGGTGACGTGGTAGCCGAGGAACTTGCCGATCTTGACGACCGCGGAGGCGAAGTCGATGGCCCCGAAGACGATCATGCGGGGTGCGGGGACGTACGCCTCGACGAAGACGGTGACGGTACCGGAGGAGTCGGAGTCGCAGGGCCGGCCGTCCAGACCGAGGACCAGGCGGCCGGTGCGGCCGGCGCCGAGCATCGCGCGGGCCTCGGCGACCACGGCGCGCTCCAGCGGGAAGGAGGAGAGGGTGCCGTGGTGGGCGTCGGCGGTGACCGCGACGGTGGCGCCGAGCATCGCGGGCGGCCCGTCGATGATCCGGGCCAGGGCGACCGGCGTGCCGGAGGCGATGTAGGCGACGCCGGCGTCGAGGCCGGGGTCGGCGCCGGGCGTGATCGGCTGGACGAAGACGTCGAGCAGTCCGCCGCAGGTCAGGCCGACCGCGAAGGCGTCCTCGTCGCTGTACCCGAAGCGTTCCAGGACGGGCTCGCCGGTCTGCAGGGCGGTCTCGCAGAGCGCGTACACCGCGCCCTCGACGCACCCGCCGGAGACCGAGCCGACCGCCTCGCCGTCGGCGTCCACGGCCAGCGCCGCGCCCGGGTCGCGCGGTGCGCTGCCGGAGACGCCGACCACGGTGGCCACGGCGAAGGGGCGCCCGGCGGCGTGCCAGGCCTGAAGCTGCGCGGCGATGTCCTGCACGAGGTGCTCCTTGCGGTACCAGTCCAGTGTGCAACGGGAGGTGCCGCCCCACCGGATCGCTCCGGTGGGGCGGCGGGTGGTGATCAGTGCACGCCCAGCCACGACTTGATCGGGACGAGGGCGAAATAGACCACGAAGACCGCGGTCAGGATCCACATCAGCGGGCCGGGCTCGCGCCACTTGCCGGTGCCGGCCTTGATGACGGTGTACGAGATGACGCCCGCGGCGACACCGGCGGTGATGCTGTAGGTGAAAGGCATCAGGACGCAGGTGAGGAACGCCGGGATGGCGATCTCGCGGTCGGACCAGTCGATGTGCCGGGCCTGGCTCATCATCATCGAGCCGATCACCACCAGTGCGGCGGAGGCGACCTGGACCGGCACCACGGCGGCGACCGGGGAGAAGAACAGCATCAGGGCGAACATGCCGCCGGTGACGGTGGAGGCCAGGCCGGTGCGCGCGCCGTCGCCGACGCCGGTGGCGGACTCCACGAACACGGTCTGCCCGGACGCGCCGGCCACACCGCCGATCGCGCCGCCCGCTCCGTCGATGAACAGCGCCTTCGACAGGCCGGGCATCCGGCCCTTGGAGTCGGCCAGTCCGGCCTCGGTGCCGACGCCGATGATGGTGGCCATCGCGTCGAAGAAGCCGGCCAGCACCAGGGTGAAGACCGCGACGGTGGCGCTGATCGCGCCCAGGCCGTGCGAGCCGAACGCGCCGAACAGGTCGACGTGGCCGAAGAGCCCGAAGTCGGGCGCGGAGACCGGGGAGCCCGGCCAGGTCGGGGCGGAGCCGCCCCAGTCCTTCGCGGTCAGCCCGGCCGCCTGGTTGACGACCAGCGCGACCACGGTGCCCGCCGCGATGCCGATCAGGATCGCGCCGCGCACCCCGCGGGCCAGCAGCACGAAGATGGTCAGCAGGGTGACGGAGAAGATCAGGACGGGCCAGCCCTGCAGTTCGCCGAACGGGCCGAGGGAGAGCGGGGTGGGCCCTCCGGTGTGCACGAACCCGGCCTTGTAGAAGCCGATGATCGCCACGAACAGGCCGATGCCGATGGTGATGGCGTGCTTGAGCGGCAGCGGGATGCCGTTCATGATCTTCTCGCGCATGCCGGAGACCACCAGCAGCACGATCAGCAGACCGTAGATCACGCACAGGCCCATCGCCTGGGCCCAGGTGGTGTGCGGTGCCACCAGCGCGGATATCGCGCCGGAGACCGACAGGCCGGCCGCGACCGCGAGCGGCACGTTGCCGACCACGCCCATCAGGATGGTGGTCACCGCGGCGGCCAGCGCGGTCGCGGTGGTCAGCTGGGCGTGGCTCAGCTTGGCGCCGGTGACGTCCGCACCGCTCAGGATGATCGGGTTGAGCAGGACGATGTAGGCCATCGCCATGAAGGTGGTGAGACCACCGCGGAGCTCGTTGCCCAGGGTGGAGCCGCGCGCCGAGATCTTGAAGTAGGCGTCAAGGGCGTTGCGTGGCGGAGTTGCAGGCGCGGTGGGGGCCGCTTCGGTGGGGCCGGGCTCCGTGGAGGTCCGGGTCATGTCCACTCCCAAGGTTCAAAGGGGGTTGGGGTGGGCGAGCCGACCTGATTGCCTGTCATAGGGAGGGCGCAGGGGGACTGTTCGACTCACGTGGGGGTGGTGCGCTCTGCCGGGCCCGGCGTGGCTGTCGGCAGGGGCCCCGGGGCGGAGGCGGGAAGACGGGAACCCCGCCCCGGGGACGTCTGAGGGTCCGTCAGAGCGTGTCGGTGAGGTGCTCGGGACGGACCGGGATCCGGTTCAGCGCCTTGCCGGTCGCGTTGCGGATCGCCGCCACGATCGACGGGGTGGCCGAGACGGTGGGGGCCTCGCCGACGCCGCGCAGTCCGTACGGGGCGTTCGGGTCCGGGCGCTCCAGGATCTCCACCGGGATCGGCGGGGTGTCCAGGATGGTCGGGATCAGGTAGTCGGTGAAGGACGCGTTGCGCACCTTCCCGTCCTTGACCACGATCTCCTCCATCACCGCGAGGCCGAGCGCCTGGGTGCAGCCGCCCTGGATCTGGCCGACCACGGAGAGCGGGTTCAGCGCCTTGCCGACGTCCTGGACGGCGGTCAGCTCGACCACCTTCACCAGGCCCAGCTCGACGTCCACGTCGACCACCGCGCGGTTGGCGCAGAAGGTGTACTGGACGTGGCCGAAGCCCTGGCCGGTCTCCTTGTCGAAGGGAACGGTGGGCCGGTGGTGGTGCTCGCGGGTCTGCACGATGGCGTCGTCGCCGAGCAGGTCGACCATCGACACCAGCACGCCCGCCGACTCGGAGACCACCTTGCCGCCGATCAGCACGATGTCGTTCTGGGTCCAGCCGTAGCGCCGGCGGCCCTTCTCGATCAGCGCGTGGCGCACCGCCTCGGCGGCGAGCTTCACCGCGCCGCCCGTCATGTACGTCTGCCGGGAGGCGGAGGTGGAGCCGGCCGAGCCGACCTCGGTGTTGGCCGGGTGGATGGTGACCTGCTCGACGCCCAGCTCGGTGCGGGCGATCTGGGCGTGCACGGTGACGCCGCCCTGCCCGACCTCGGCCATCGCGGTGTGCACCATGGCGACCGGCTCGCCGCCGATCACCTCCAGGCGGACCTTGGCGGTGGAGTAGTCGTCGAAGCCCTCGGAGAAGCCGACGTTCTTGATGCCGACCGAGTAGCCGACGCCGCGTACGACGCCCTCGCCGTGGGTGGTGTTGGACAGCGCGCCCGGCAGGGTGCGCACGTCCAGGTGCTCCAGGTCCAGCGGCGGCGGCAGCGGCATGTCCTTGACCCGCTGCAGCAGCTCGGCGACCGGCGCGGGCGCGTCGATCTCCTGGCCGGTGGGCATCAGGTCGCCCTGGGTGACGGCGTTCAGCTGCCGCAGCTCCACCGGGTCCATGCCCAGCTCGGCGGCAAGCTTGTCCATCTGCGACTCGTAGCCGAACGCCGCCTGCACCGCGCCGAAGCCGCGCATCGCGCCGCAGGACGGGTTGTTGGAGTACAGGGCGATGGCGTGCATCTTCACGTTCGGGATCACGTACGGGCCGTGGCCGAGCGAGGCGGCGTTGCCGACCACCGCGGGCGAGGCGGAGGCGTACGCGCCGCCGTCCAGCACGATCCGGCAGTCCGCGAAGACCAGCTTGCCGTCGCGGGTGGCGCCGTGCTCGTAGTGCATCTTCGCCGGGTGGCGGTGGACGTGGCCGAAGAACGACTCGTCGCGGGCGTAGACGATCTTGACGGGCTTGCCGGTGTGCAGCGCCAGCAGGCAGGCGTGGATCTGCATCGACAGGTCCTCGCGCCCGCCGAACGCGCCGCCGACGCCGGCCAGGGTCAGCCGCACCTTCTCCTGCGGCAGGCCGAGGACGGGCGCCATCTGCTGGCGGTCCACGTGCAGCCACTGGGTGGCGATGTACAGGTCGACACCGCCGTCCTCGGCGGGCACCGCCAGGCCGGACTCCGGGCCCAGGAACGCCTGGTCCTGCATGCCGACCTCGTACTCGCCGGAGACGATCACGTCCGCCAGCGCCCGCACCTCGTCGGTCACGCCCAGGCCGTAGACCAGCTTCTGCTCGTGGCAGATGTTGCCGTACCCGTGCGACTTGTACTCGTGCGGCTCGTGCACGTAGCCGTGGGTCTCCGGGTCGAGGCACTGCTCCTCGGTGGTGATCGGGGTGAGCACCTCGTACTCGACCTTGATCTTCTTCACCGCGCGGCGAGCCGTCTCCGGGTGGTCCGCGGCGACCAGGGCGATCGCCTCGCCGTGGTAGCGGACCTTGTCGATCGCCAGGGCCGGCTGGTCGGCGATCTCCAGGCCGTAGTACTTCTCGCCCGGGATGTCCTGGTGGGTGAGGACCGCGTACACGCCGGGCACCTTCAGCGCCTCGGAGATGTCCACCGAGAGGATGTTGGCGCGCGGGTGGGGCGAGCGCAGCGCCATGCCCCACAGCATGTCCTCGTGCCACATGTCCGAGGAGTAGGCGAACTCGCCCTTGACCTTCAGGGTGCCGTCGGGGCGCAGCGGGGAGCCGCCGATGCCGTCCTTCGACGCCTGGTTGATGTTCTGCAGGTTCTTCTGGCCCTGGATGGTACGGGTGCTCACTTCACGGCCCCCTCGCCGGCGCACTTGCGGGCCGAGGCCAGCCGCACCGCGTCCATGATCTTCTCGTAGCCGGTGCAGCGGCACAGGTTGCCCGACAGCGCCTCGCGGATGTCGGTGTCGCTGGGCTGCGAGTCCTTCTCCAGCAGCGCGTCGGTCTGCACCAGCAGGCCCGGGGTGCAGAAGCCGCACTGCACGGCGCCCGCGTCCACGAACGCCTGCTGGACCAGGCCCAGCTCGCCGTTCTCCTCGGCCAGGCCCTCGACGGTGCGGACCTCGCGGTCCTGGACCTGGCCGGCCGCGACCAGACAGGAGCAGACCGGCACCCCGTCCAGGTAGACCGTGCAGGAGCCGCACTCGCCCTGCTCACAGGCGTTCTTCGAACCGGGCAGGCCGACCCGCTCGCGCAGGACGTACAGCAGGGACTCGCCCTCCCACACGTCGTCGGCCTCGACCGGCTTGCCGTTGGCGGTGAACGTGACCCTCATGCCGCGCTCCTGATCTGCTTGCGGTAGTCGTTCCAGGTCCAGGTCAGGGTGCGTCGCGCCATCACCGCGAGCGCGTGCCGCCGGTAGTCGGCGGTGCCCCGGACGTCGTCGATCGGGGAGGCGGCGGCGCGCACCAGCTCGCCGAAGCGCTGGATCACCTCCGCGCCCAGCAGCTCCCCGGTCTCCCACAGGCCGCGCTCGGCGAGCACGCCCTGCAGGTACTCCTCGGCCTCCACGGCACGCCGCGGCGTGGGGGCGGCCGAGCCGATGCCGGTGCCGACGGTGCCGTTCTTCGGGTGCAGCGCGAAACCGAACGCGCACACCGCGATCACCATCGCGTTGCGGGTGCCGATCTTGGAGAACTGCTGCGGGCCGTCGGCGACCGGGATGTGCACCGCGCCGATCAGCTCGTCCGCGGCCAGGCTGTTGCGCTTCACGCCGACGTAGAACTCGTCGATCGGGATCAGCCGCACGCCGCGCACCGAGTGCGCCTCCACGAACACGTCCCGGCCGGCCGCCAGCAGCGCCGGGTGCGAGTCACCGGCGGGCGAGGCCGCACCCAGGTTGCCGCCGACGCTGCCGCGGTTGCGGATCTGCGGCGAACCGACGGTGTGCGCCGCCAGCGCCAGGCCCGGCAGCTCGGTCGACAGCTCGTCGATGATCCGGGCGTACGGCACCGAGGCGCCCAGGCGCACGGTGGCGCCGTCGGTGCTCCATTCGGTGAGCTCGGTGATGCGGTTCAGGTCGAGAATCGCGGATGGCCGGTGCACGTCGAAGTTCATCTCGACCATGACGTCCGTGCCGCCCGAGATCGGCAGCGCGGTGGGGTGCTCAGCCTTCGCCGCGAGTGCCTCGTCCCAGGTAGCGGGCCGAAGGAACTCCATGCGGGTGTCTCCTCAAGTCGTCGCCAACCGGACGTGGGCACTGCGCCCTGGCCGGTGTTCCGGACTGTGCAACCGCCGTGTTGCCACGGCGTTGAGTCCCGGTCACCGCGGTGTGTCCGGCGGGATGTGGCCAGTGAACCGCTGTGACGGGGCCCACTGGCAGTCACCGATGGCATGAGGCCCGGCGGCGTGCCGCAGTACCGTCCTGTACGTTCCTCTAAGGTGGACGATCGCCCAGCTCACCTCGTGCACACTGGGCCAACCCACCCACTCTTTTCATCCCCTTGTCCCAGCCTGATCCACCCCCCGGCACCCCATCAGCAGCACCCCACCCTCACCCCCTCGCACCCCCTGGGAGGCGCCCATGCGCGTCCGTGACCTGCTCGCCCCCGGCGCACCCCGGCTGCGCCTGCTCGCCGGCGAGGACGAGCTCGACCGGCAGGTCACCGGAGTGATGACCACCGACCTCCAGGACCCCGGGCGGTACCTGCACGGCGGCGAACTGGTCCTCACCGGCATGCTCTGGCGCACCGCCCCCGCCGACTCCGAACGCTTCGTGCGCACCGTCGTGGCCGGCGGCGCCGCGGCCCTCGGCGCGGGCGAGGCCGAGGTCGGCCCCGTCCCGGACGACCTCACCGAGGCCTGCCGCCGGCACCGCATCCCGCTGCTCGTCGTCCCCGACGACATCGCTTTCGGCACCGTCACCGAGTACGTCGGCCGGCAGGTCTCCGCCGACCGGGCCGCCGACCTCGCCGCGCTGGTCGACCGGCACCGCCTGCTGGTCTCCGCGGCCGGCGGCGGCGGCCTCGACGCCGTCCTCGACCTGCTCGGCGGCGACCTCGACCTCGACTGCTGGGTGCTCACCCCGACCGGCCGGGTGGTCGCCGGACCCACCGACCGGCTCACCCCCACCGACCGCGACCAGCTCGCCCGCGCCCACCTCGCCGCCCAGCGCCAGCGCCGCAGACCCCCGCACCGCGCCCGGCTGGCCGGCGGCGCCTACTCCCTGCTGCCCGCCGCCGTCGACCCCGCCGACGAGGCCCCGCTCGCCGACTGGCTCCTGGTGGTGGCCGGCGACGTCACCGAATGGACGCCCAAGCGGCAGCAGCTCGCCGAGAACCTCGCCCGGCTGGTCGCCGCCGAGCGCACCCGCCGCGACGAGGGCCGACGGCTGCGCCGCCGGATCGCCGACGAGGTCCTGACGCTCCTTCAGCGCGACGCCGACCCCGGCGAGATCGGCCGCGCCCTGCACGCCTCCAGCACCATGGCCACCCGCTACGAGGGCGCCGGCGACAGCGACGACAGCGCGCAGTGGCTGGTGCTCAGCGCCGAATCCACCGGCCTGCCCGACGGCGCGCTACGGCCGATCCTCGAGGAGGCCCTGGCCGGCGCCACCGACCGGGCCCTGGTCGCCGCCCACGGTGCGACCGGCGCGGTGGTCGTCCTGCCCGCGCTCGACGTGCCGGTGCCGGCCGACGCGATCCGCACCCTGCTCGCCCCGCTGGAGGCCGGCCTCGGCTCCGAAGGCCGGATCACCCTCGGCGTCTGCGCGCCCGCCGCCGAGTCGGCCGGCCTGCGCGGCGCCCTGGAGGAGGCCCGGCACGCCCGCCGGATCGCCGCCGCCCGGGTCGGCCGGGTCTGCGTGGCCGGCCCCGAGGAGCTCGCCTCCCACGTCCTGCTGCTGGCCGCCGTCCCCGACGAGGTCCGCCGAGCCTTCCGCAGCCGCCTCCTCGACCGGGTCATCGCCTACGACCTGGAACACCAGGCCGACCTGGTCCGCACCCTCGAGGCCTTCCTCCGCTCCGACGGCTCCTGGACCCGCTGCGCCGCCCAGCTCCACGTCCACGTCAACACCCTCCGCTACCGCATCGGCCGCATCGAGGAACTCACCGGCCGCGACCTCTCCCGCCTGGAGGACCGGGTCGACTTCTACCTCGCCCTGGAACTCGCCTGACGGGCCGTCAACACGCCGAAGGGCCCTGCCTGGTGGCCGGGCCCTTCGGGGGTGGGACGGGGTCAGTGCTGGACGGGGATGATCGAGGTCAGCCAGGTGAAGACGCCGGGGACCATGGGCTTCCAGACGTCGCTGCTGTGGGCGCCGGTGGTCTCCACCACGTTGACGGTGGTGGGGGTCTTGGCGGCGGCCTTCAGGGCCTCGCCGGCCTCCAGGCCGTCACCCTTGTTGCCGCTGACGTAGAGGGCGACCTTGGGGGGCTGGGCGGCGGACTTGAGGATGTTCAGCGGGTTGGAGACCTCCCGCAGGTGCGGGTCCTTGGCGGTCAGCGACGCGGGCTCGGCGGCCGGGTCGCTGTAGCCCGAGAGGCTGACGCCGGCCCGGTAGCGGTTCGGGTGCTCCAGGGACAGCTTGGCCGCGCAGTGCGCGCCCGCCGAGTAGCCGGCCACCGCCCAGCGGTCGGCGGACGGGTCGGCGCGGAAGTTGTCCAGCACCATCTGGGGGACGTCCCGGGACAGCCAGGCGTCGGCGTTGACCTTGCCCGCCACGTCGGCGCAGCCGGTGTCGACGGTGTCGCCCAGCAGGTTGGTGCGCGGCGAGACCAGGATGAACGGCGCGACCTGCCCGCTCTGCATCATCGGCTTCAACTGCTCGGACACCTTCAGGGTGCCGAACCAGGTCTTCGAGGAGCCCGGCCAGCCCGGCAGCAGTTCCACCACGGGGAAGGTCTTGTCCTTGAACGCCGGGTCGTTGTACTGCGGCGGCAGCCAGACCAGCACCTCGCCGTCGACGCCCGACACCGCGCCCTTCAGGTCGGTGGTCTGTACGTCGTTCGGCACCTTGGGGTCGCCGACCGGCTTGAACTGCTGGATCACCTTCGGGTGCTTGGCGTCGTTCGCCGGCGCCCCGCTCGCCCCGCCCGTCTCCGCCTGCACGTTCGGCACCGCGCGGATGTGGTTGCCGGTGCCCAGCAGGTCGTCCCAGCTGCCGTAGATCAGGTTGGCGTTGTTCACCATGACGAACACCATGGTGACGGCCGTGAGCTGACAGAACAGCAGCATGGCGATCCTGGACAGCACCTGAAGGGGTCGCGGACCGCGCACCCGCCCCCACAGCAGCAGTGCCGCCGTGACGGAGATCGGCACGAGAATGATCGTGACGATGAGGAAAGGGGTGCCTGTCAGCTGCATCGGGTCTCTCGTATCAGGTCGTCCGGCCGTCCGGGGCATGGTCCCCCGGTTCGCGCTTCACACTTGTCAGACTGCGTGGAACACACGATCAGTTGCCCCCGAACGGCGTAGAAACCTGAGAGGAACATCACGTTTTCTCGAGAATCCGCTGTGTGTTCGCCGCCCAAGTCTGCCACTTCGCTGAGAACCCCCCGCCCCAGGTCGCAGCCCTTTACCAAACAGAGGAGCATCAGCCCCCGTGACCAGTCCCAGCGGCCCCAACCGCCCAGCCGTCCTGCCGAATCTGCTCGGTCTGGGCCCCCGTGCCGAACGCCGCCGCCGCGCCCTCCCGGCCAGCGTGCTGCGGCTGCCCACCATCGGCGTGGACATCGGCGGCACCAAGGTGGTGGCCGGTGTGGTCGACGGCGAGGGCCGGGTGATCGACCGGCTGCGCACCGAGACGCCGGACAAGAGCAAGAGCCCCAAGGTCGTCGAGGACGTCATCGTCGAGCTGGTCCTGCAGCTCGCCGACAAGCACGACGTGCACGCGGTCGGCGTCGGCGCGGCCGGCTGGGTGGACGCCGACCGCTCCCGGGTGCTCTTCGCCCCCCACCTGAACTGGCGCAACGAACCGCTGCAGGAAGCCCTCAGCTCCCGGCTGCGCTTCCCCGTGGTGGTCGAGAACGACGCCAACGCCGCAGCCTGGGCCGAATGGCGCTTCGGCGCCGGCCGCGGCGAGGACCACATGGTGATGATCACCCTGGGCACCGGGATCGGCGGCGCGGTGGTCCGGGACGGTTTCGTCGACCGTGGCAAGCACGGTCTGGCCGGCGAGTTCGGCCACATGCAGGTGGTGCCCGGCGGCCACCGGTGCCCGTGCGGCAACCGCGGCTGCTGGGAGCAGTACTCCTCCGGCAACGCGCTGGTCCGCGAGGCCCGCGAGCTGGTGGCCGAGGAGTCCCCGGTGGTCCAGCCGCTACTCGCCCGGGCCGGCGGCAGCCCGCTCGGCATCAGCGGGCCGCTGGTCACCGAGGCCGCGAGGGACGGCGACGCGGTGGCCGTCGAACTGCTCTACGAGGTCGGGCGCTGGCTCGGGGTCGGGATCGCGAATCTGGCCGCCGCGCTCGACCCCGGCCGGTTCGTGGTGGGCGGCGGCGTCAGCGAGGCCGGCGAGCTGCTGCTCGGCCCCGCGACGGACGCCTTCCGCCGCACCCTCACCGGCCGCGGGTTCCGGCCGGAGGCCACGATCGTCCACGCCGCGCTCGGCAACGAGGCGGGGTTGGTCGGCGCGGCGGACCTGGCGCGGCAGGTCGCGCGGCGGTTCCGGACGATCAAGCGCAGAAGGGTCGAACGCGGCCTGTAGTGGCAAACGTCCAGGGGCTCTGGGGGTACCTCCCGGCCCCCCTTGGGGCTGGGGGCGGAACTGCGGGGCGGGTGGCGGTGCGGTCTGAACTCGGCTGACGGTCTTCGGAGACGTCCATGCGCCCAGACCTTGCAGCGCCCCCGAACCCCGACCGCCACGCACTCCCGCCGTTCCCCGGGCCCCTAACGGGTCCCGGAGGGACCCTTGCTGGGGGTGCGGCATGTATGGGACAACGGGTTACTGACGCCGTTTCAGGGAGGCCGTATGGGACCCGTTGCCCGTCTCGTTCCCGCACTCGTGCTCGTCACCGGATTGCTGGCCACTGCCGCGGGGCCCGCCGTCGCCGATCAGGTCGTGCCAGAGAAGTCGCCCGAGGCGGTGGGGTGGGGCGGGGCGGTGGCCAGTGTGGATGCGGATGCCACGGCTGCCGGGATCGAGGTGTTGCGGCGGGGCGGCAACGCGGTGGACGCGGCCGTGGCCACGGCTGCCGCGCTCGGGGTCACCGAGCCGTATTCGGCGGGTATCGGCGGGGGCGGGTACTTCGTGTACTACGACGCCAGGACGCACCGGGTGTCCACGCTGGACGGCCGGGAGGTCGCCTCGCGGACGGCGGATTCCTCGCTGTTCCTGGAGAACGGCGTACCGCTGCCGTTCAACGACGCGGTGACCAGCGGGCTGTCGGTCGGCGTTCCGGGTACCGCGGCGACCTGGGAGCAGGCGTTGCGGCGGTGGGGGACCCGTTCGTTGGGGGAGGCGTTGAAGCCCGCGGAGCGGATCGCCGACCGCGGGTTCACCGTCGACCAGACCTTCCAGGACCAGACCGCGGCCAACCAGGCGCGGTTCAAGGACTTCCCGGCGACGCGGGAGCTGTTCCTGCCGGGCGGTCAGCTCCCGGTCGTGGGCAGCGCCCTGCGCAACCCGGATCTGGCGGCGACCTACCGGCAGTTGGGGCGGGAGGGCACCGCCGCGCTGTACCGCGGGGCGATCGGTACGGACGTCGTCCGGACCGTGCAGCACCCGCCGGTCGATCCGGCGTCAGGTCGCAACGCCCGGCCGGGGCGGATCGACGCCGGGGACCTGGCGGGGTACCAGGTGCGCGAGCAGGAGCCGACGCACGTGAGCTACCGGGGGCTGGACGTCTACGGCATCGCGCCGTCCTCCTCGGGCGGGACGACCGTCGGTGAGGCGCTGAACGTCATGGCGGGGGCCGACCGGGGGAGCCTCGCCGATCCGGTGCGGTACGACCACCGGTTCCTGGAGGCGAGCCGGATCGCGTTCGCCGACCGCAACCGGTGGGTCGGCGACCCGCGGGCCCAGCAGGTGCCGACCCGTCAACTCCTCGATCCCGGCTACGCGGCGAGCCGCGCCTGCCTGATCGACCCCGACCACGCGCTGACCAGCCCGCTCGCCCCGGGCGACCCGTACCACCCGGCGGCCTGCGCGAGCAGCGGGCAGCCCGCGGCCGAACCGTACGAGGGGCAGTCGACCACCCACCTGACGGTCGCCGACCGGTGGGGCAACGTGGTGGCCTACACGCTGACCATCGAGCAGACCGGCGGCAGCGGCATCACCGTTCCCGGCCGGGGCTTCCTGCTCAACAACGAGCTGACCGACTTCAACTTCACCCCGCTCACCCCGGGTGTCCCGGACCCGAACCTGCCCGGGCCGGGCAAGCGGCCGCGCTCGTCGATCTCCCCGACCATCGTGCTGCGCGACGGGCAGCCGTACTTCGCGGCCGGCTCGCCCGGCGGCGCGACCATCATCACCACGGTGCTGCAGGTGCTCACCGGCCGGATCGACCGCGGTCTGACGCTGGAACAGGCGATCGCCGCGCCGCGCGCCAGCCAGCGCAACACCGCCGCGACCCAGGCCGAACCGGCGTTCCTGGCCTCGCCCGAGGCGGCCCGGCTGCAGGCGATGGGCCACGTCTTCGCGACCGTCCCGGAGATCGGCGCGGCCACCGGCGTCGAGCGGCTGCCGGACGGGCGGTGGCTGGCCGCGGCCGAACCGGTCCGGCGCGGCGGGGGAGCGGCGGCGGTGGTGCGGCCCTCGCGCTGAACACCGGGGCCCGGGCGGACGTCCGGGTGAGCGCGACCTGCCCGGTGCTGTCGGCGACGGGCGGTATGTTCGGACGGGGTGCCCGCCCGCGGGGCCCCGTCCGTCCGCTCGCCTAGGGAAGGCCGCCGTGACCGTCCGCATCGCCACCTGGAACATCAACTCCGTCACCGCCCGGCTGCCGAAGCTGCTGGAGTGGCTGGAGTCCGCCAAGCCGGACGTGCTCTGTCTGCAGGAACTCAAGTGCAGCACCGAGGCGTTCCCCGCCGAGGCGGTCGGCGAACTCGGCTACGAGTCCGCGGCGCACGGCACCGGGCGGTGGAACGGCGTCGCGGTGCTCTCCCGGATCGGGTTGGAGGACGTGGTCCGCGACCTGCCCGGCCAGCCCGGCTTCCTCGCCGACGACGCGATGCTGCCCGTCGTGGAGCCCCGCGCCGTCGCCGCCACCTGCGGCCCGGTCCGGGTCTGGTCGGTGTACGTGCCCAACGGCCGCGAGGTCGACCACGCTCACTACCGGTACAAGCTGGAGTGGCTGACCGCGCTGCGCGACGCCACCCGGGAGGACGCCGCCGGCGCCCGCCCGTTCGCCGTGCTCGGCGACTTCAACATCGCCCCCGCCGACGAGGACGTCTTCGACGTCGCGGCCTTCGAGGGCCAGACCCACGTCACCGCGCCCGAGCGCGCCGCCCTCACCGCCCTCCAGGAGATCGGGCTGCAGGACGTCGTGCCCCGCCCCCTCAAGTACGACCGCCCCTACACCTACTGGGACTACCGCCAGCTCGCGTTCCCGAAGAACCGCGGCATGCGCATCGACCTCACCTACGCCAACAAGCCGTTCGCCGACGCCGTCACCGACAGCTACGTCGACCGCGAGGCCCGCAAGGGCAAGGGCACCTCCGACCACGCCCCGGTCGTGGTCGACCTGGACGTCTGACCGGTCGTCAGGGCACCGTCCCCGCACCGCCGATCGGTCCGGAAGGCCCGGTCGGCGGTGTTTTCGACCCCACTATTCTCTGAGTGTATAGACGCGGAGTACACCCGCAGCGTAGGGTCGCGGCATGAGCGTTCCTCTCACCCTGCTGGGCCTGCTCGAACGTGAGCCGAGCCACGGCTATGACCTCAAGCGCGACTACGACGCCTTCTTCAGCCGCGGCAAACCGCTCCCCTTCGGGCAGGTGTACGCGACGCTCGGGCGGCTCGCCCGGGACGGGAAGGTGGTGGTCGGGGAACCGGAGGCCGGGGACGGGCCGGACCGCAAGCGGTACGTGATCACCGACGCCGGAGCCACCGAGTTCGAGGAGTGGCTGACCGAGCCGGTCGCCGCCGAACCGCACCTGCAGACCGTGCTGTTCAGCAAGGTCGTGCTGGCCCTGATGCTCGGCCGCAACGCCGAGGCGTACCTGGACACCCAGCGCAGCGCGCACCTGCAGCGGATGCGCGAACTCACCGAGATCAAGCGGGCCGGCAGCCTGGTCGACGCGCTGCTCGCCGACCACGGCCTGTTCCACCTGGAATCCGACCTGCGCTGGATCGACCTGACCACCGCCCGACTCGACGCCCTCGCCGCGGAGGTGACCCGCCGATGACCACCGGCCCCGCCCTGCTCGAAGCCCGCTCCGTCACCCTCTCCTTCGGCAACACCCCCGCCCTGCGCGGCGCCGACCTGGTCGTCGACGCCGGCGAGATCCTCGCCGTGATGGGCCCCAGCGGCTCCGGCAAGTCCACCCTGCTGCACTGCCTGGCCGGCATCCTCACCCCCGACGGCGGCGAGGTCCTCTTCGACGGCCGCCGGATCGACCGGCTCGGCGAGCAGGAACGCAGCGCGCTGCGCCGCGACTCCTTCGGCTTCGTCTTCCAGTTCGGCCAACTGGTACCGGAGTTGACCGCCGAGGAGAACGTCGCGCTGCCGCTGCTGCTGGGCGGCGTCCGACGCAACGCCGCGCTCCAGCGGGCCCGCGCCTGGTTCCCCCGGCTCGGCCTGGACGGGCTGGAGGCCCGCCGCTCCGGCGAGCTGTCCGGCGGCCAGGCACAGCGCGTCGCGCTGGCCCGCGGGCTCGTCGCCGAGCCGCGCGTGCTGTTCGCCGACGAGCCCACCGGCGCACTCGACTCGCTGACCGGCGAACACGTGATGGACCTGCTCGTCGACTCCGCCCGGGCGCAGGGCACCACCGTCGTCCTGGTCACCCACGAGGCCCGGATCGCCGCCTACGCCGACCGCGAGGCCATCGTCCGCGACGGCCGCGCCACCTCGCTCTCCGGCCGGATCGCCTCATGATCCGACTCAGCCTCCGACTCACCGTCAGCGGCGGCCGCGAGGCGCTGGCGCGACTGCTGATCACCGCCGCCGCGATCTCCCTCGGCGTCGGCCTGCTGCTCACCACCCTCGCCGCGGTCAACGCCGTGCACACCCAGAACGCCCGCTACGCCTGGTTCAACACCGGGTTGGGCGCAGACGGCCACGCCGGAGCTGACGGTGCGTCGGCCACCGGGAACGACGCGCGGTCGCTCTGGTGGCTGACCAGGCGGGACACCTTCCACGGGGAGGAGATCGGCCGGGTCGACGTCGCCGTCACCGCCGAGGGCGGACCGGTCTCGCCCGGGGTGTCGCGGATGCCCGGCGCGGGGGAGTACTACCTGTCGCCCGCGCTGGCGCGGCTGGTGGACACGACACCGCCCGCGCAGCTCGGCGACCGGTTCCCGGGCCACCGGGTCGGGATCCTCGGGCCGGCGGCACTGCCCGCGCCCGACAGCCTGGTGGCCCTGGTCGGGCGGACACCGGCGGAGATGGCGGCACTGCCGGGCGCCCGGCAGGTGTCGCGGATCGCCGACACCTCGCCCGACGAGTGCGCGGACTGCGTGGTGGGCCTCAAGGCCAACGGCGTGGACCTGATCCTGACGGTGGCGACCGGCGCGCTGGTGTTCCCGGTGCTGATCCTGATCGGCACGGCCACCCGCCTGACGGCCACTCAGCGCGAGCGCCGCTTCGCCGCGATGCGGCTGGTCGGCGCGACGCCCCGGCAGGTCTCGGCCGTGGCGGCGGTGGAGTCGACGGTCGCCGCGGTGGCAGGAGTGCTGTTCGGCTTCCTGCCGTACCTGCTGCTGCGCGGCCCGGTCGCCGGGATGGCGCTGACCGGCGCGGCGTTCTACCCGGACGACCTGACGCTGACGGTCCCTCAACTGCTGGCCGTCTGCCTCGGCGTCCCGGTCGCCGCCGCGGTCGCCGCGCGGATCGCGCTGCGCCGGGTGCGGATCTCCCCGCTGGGGGTGAGCCGGCAGGTGACGCCGAAGCCGCCGCGGGCGTGGCGGGTGCTGCCGCTGGCGGCGGGGCTGGGGGAGCTGGTGTTCTTCCTGGTGCGGCACCCGGAGACGGTGCCCGGGCAGATCAAGGCGTACCTGTCGGCGTTCCTGCTGATCATGCTGGGCGTGGTGCTGAGCGGCCCGTGGCTGACCAAGGTGGGCGCCGGGCTGCTGGCCGGCCGGGCCCAGCGCCCGGCGCCGCTGATCGCGGTCCGGCGGCTGGCCGACAACCCGACGGCGGCGTTCCGTGCGGTGAGCGGGCTGGTGCTGGCGCTGCTGGTGACCACCGCGACGGTCGGGATCATCACCACGTTGAGCGATGAGCGCGGCGTCCCGCACGGCGGCCCGCAGTTCGACAACCTGATGCTGAACGACCTCTCCGGCGGCTACGACGACCACGGCCGCCCGGCGCGCACCGGCGCGCCCGCCCTGCCCGGACTGACCGATCGGCTGCACGCCGTGCCGGGTGTGCGGGAGGTCCTGCTGGTCCACCCCCTCGCGGAGCCGGTGCCGATCGCCGACTACGACCGCTTCGCCAGCGAGGCGGTGGACTGCCGCAGCCTGGACGCCGTCCGGGTGTACGGCCACTGCGAGCCCGGCGCACAGAGCGCGTACGTGCCGGTGATGTGGTCCGGCTGGGAGGACCTGAGCGCCCGGCAGTGGCCCGCCGCGCCGTACACGGTGGAGCAGCTGGCGGCGCTGCCGGTGGTCAACGTGGTGGTGGACACCGACGGCTCGCCCGCCGCGGTGGAGCAGGCCAGGACCATGGTGGACAGCGCGTACCCGGCGATCCGGCAGGCCGCGACGCTCTCCGAGTCGCGGACGATGATGACCAGTGAGCTGAGGGGCTACCAGCAGCTGGCGAACGTGGTGATCCTGGCGACCTTCCCGATCGCGGGGTGCAGCCTGGCGGTGAGCGTGGCCGGCGGGCTGAGCGAGCGCAAGCGGCCGTTCAGCCTGCTGCGGCTGACCGGGGTGCCGCTGCCGCTGCTGCGCGGGGTGGTGGCGCTGGAGTCGGCGGTGCCGCTGCTGCTGGTGTCGGCGGTGGCGATCGGCATCGGCTTCCTGGCCGCCGACCTGTTCCTGCGCTCGCAGCTGAAGTACACGCTGCACGCCCCCGGCGCGGGCTACTACCTGACGGTGGTCGCGGGGCTGGCCGCGGCGCTCGGGATCATCGCGGCGACGCTGCCGCTGCTGCGCCGGATCACCGGGCCGGAGACCGCGCGCAACGAGTGACGGGCGAGGCCGTTCGGGTCCGGAGCATCGACCGGACCCGAACGGCCTCGCGGGTTCGCCGGTCACGGGGGCACTGCCTAGCCTGGTCGGAAACCGAGGGTAGCGGAACGACCACGGGGCGCCAGCGCCTGCCGCTACCCCGACCCGACCCCCTGGAGGTACGGCATGCGCCCAACGCGCACGGCCGCCGCCGCTCTGCTCGGCACCACCGTCCTGTTCGGCCTGGCCGGCACCGCCCCCGCGTCCGCCAAGGGCGGCGAACCCGCCTGGGTGAGCCCGGCCCAGGCGCAGCCCGGACAGTCGGTCTCGGTGAGCGTGACCTGCGAGACCAGCTCGGTGAAGACCGTCACCGCGACCTCGGCGGCCTTCGCCGGCGGCTCGACCACGCTCAGCGTCGGCCCCGACGGCAAGTACTCCGGCACCGCGACGGTGATCTCCGAACAGGAGATGGTCAGCGCGGCCGCCAAGCGGACCACCACGGACTCCTCGTGGGGCATCGACGGCAAGTGCCCCAACGGCGACGGCTTCGTCGGCGCGGTCGCCATCGCGGCGGCCGCCACCGGCGGCAGTGCCGAGTGGGAGGGCGCCAAGACCCCGCACGGCGCGGTGGAGACCGGTCTCGGCGGCTCGGTCGGCGTCGACGCCCGGCAGCTCGGCGCCGGCGCGGCACTGGTCACGGCCGGTGTCGGCGGCTTCTGGCTGCTGCGGCGGCGCGGGGGCGCGGCCGGCGGGACGTCCTGACCGGCACCCGTACGCGCCCACCGTACGAAGCCGGCCGCCCGTCCCCGCGGCCGCACGAGAAGGGCGGCACCCGAGCCTCGGGTGCCGCCCTTCAGCACGTGCGCGGGGGCCTGCGGCCGGTCGGCGCGTCAGGCGGTGGCCACCGCGGCTCCGGCCGGGGCGGTGGCGGCGGCGGTGCGGGCCAGGGTGCCGGTGGTGAGCAGGTACTGGCCAGCGAGGTAGGTGGCCATCACCAGGAAGCCGTGCCCGGGAAGGTGCTTCCAGTGGGCCAGGTCGGTGGCGATCAGGGTGTCGGAGAGCAGGAACAGCGCCCCGCCGAGGCCGGCCCGCCCGTTGATGCCCGCGGAGCTCACCGCGGTGGCGGTCAGCAGCAGGCTGTAGCCGGCCACCGCGATCTGCAGGTCGCCGAGGTCCGGCCAGAGCTGACTGATCAGCACCCCCCAGGCGACCGCGTACCCGGCGGCGGTGAGCAGCGCGCGGCGGCGGTCGGCGAACGCGCCGAGCCTCACGAACATGGTCACGTAGCAGAGGTGGCCGAGCGCGAAGGAGCCCATCCCGGCGAGGAAGGCGGGGGTGGTGCCGAACTGCAGCAGGATGTCGCCGCCCGCGCCGAACAGCAGCGCGGGGATCAGCAGCCGGGGCGCGGCGGCCGCGCCGGCCCACACCCAGGCGGCGAGCAGCGGCATCAGCAGCGGCTTGGTGAGGTTCTGCAGCAGCGTCAGGTGGACGAGGATCGCCAGCAGGTGCACGACCGAGACGGCGGCGAAGGCGATCAGCAGGGCCCGCGCGGTGCGCGGGTCGCGGACGGTGGTGGTCATGCGGCTGCGCCCTCCGGGCCGGCGGCGGGACGGTCGGCGGTGCGGTCGGCGGCCGGGGCGGGCTGCCAGCCCGGGCCCTTGGCCAGGTGGCGAAGCCGGTCGCCCCAGGTGGTGGCGGTGCGGACGTCCCGGGCGATCGACAGGTACTCGTGGGTGGCGACCTTCAGCGGGTTGAAGGTGCCGATGTTCTTGGTCAGGCCGTACACCGGGCGCTCGGCCTCCGCGGCGAAGCTGCCGAACATCCGGTCGAAGACGATCAGGATGCCGCCGAAGTTGCGGTCCAGGTAGCCGCCCTGCGAGGCGTGGTGGACCCGGTGGTGGGAGGGCGTGTTGAACACGTACTCGATCGGCCGGGGCAGCGTGCCGATCCGCTCGGTGTGGATCCAGAACTGGTAGACCAGGTTGGCCGAGGAGCAGAACGCCAGCGCCGCCGGGTGCACGCCCGCCAGGATCATCGGCAGGTAGAAGACCCAGCTGGTGGCGCTGGTCCAGGGCTGGCGCAGCGCGGTGGAGAGGTTGTAGTGCCGGCTGGAGTGGTGCACCACGTGGCAGGCCCAGAGGATCCGGATCACGTGGTGGCCACGGTGCGACCAGTAGTAGAAGAAGTCCTGGGCGAGCAGCATCAGCGGCACCGTCCACCACAGCACCGGCACCCGAAGCGGCGTCAACTCGTACAGGAACGAGTAGATCGCCACGATCGGGATCTTCCAACCCGCGTCGAACAGCAGCGAGCCCAGACCCATGGTCAGGCTGGTCGCGGTGTCCTTGGCGGCGTATCCCTGCTCGTCCTCGTCCGGGTGCAGGCGGAAGGACACCAGCTCCAGGACGGTGAGCAGGACGAAGGCGGGTATCGACCAGAGCACGACGTCGGGCAGGTGAGGCATGCCCAGACCATAGGGGACGGCGGCGACCAGCGGAAGAGGTGGTTACCGGCGCGTAGCACTCGGTATGCCGTCTACTCTTGGGGGCGACATGGAGCGGCACGAAGCAGCCGCCCGCGCCGCCACCGCGGCCGGGGGCACGGGGATCGGGCGCACGGGCGGGGCGGGACGACTCGCTGCCCCTGTGCGCGTCGGCGCACCCGCTGACGGTGCGTACGAGCAGCTCCGCCGTGCCCGGACGGAACTGGCGCAGCGGTTCGCGGCCGCCGAACCCGCCGACGCGCAGCGGCTGTTCGCCGCCCGGTTCGGGCTGTACGGCGCCCGGCACCTCGGCGGCGCCCCGGAGCAGGCCGAACCCGCGCCCGGCACCAGCTGGTGGCACGGGCCGAGCGTCCACCACGCCACCTCCCCGCTGTTCCGGCCGCTCGGCTACCGCCGGGTCCGACGCGAGGCCCCCGCGGCCCCGGCCGCCGCCCCCACCGGCGGCGGGCGCCACCGCAAGCCCGAACTCCCGCCCGGCGGCGGCGACCGCACCGCGGCCGCCGAACGGCGCACCGCCGCCCGGCTGCTGCTCGCCCACCCGCTGGTCACCGCCGACGGCCCGCACGGCGCCGCGCTGCCGCTGATCCGCCGTCACGCCGAGGCGCTCGCCGAGCAGTTCCACACCCTGCTCGGCTACCGGCTCACCCTCGGCCCCGCCCACGCCCGGCTGCACAAAGCGGACATTCCCGGCCGCGGACTCCCGGGCCTCACCCCCGACGGCTACGCCGAGCTGGTCACCGCCCTCGCCGCCCTGGCCGACGGCGACAGCGCCGAGCCCGAACGGCCCGAGGTGCGCGCCGTGCTCGCCGACTGGCGGCTGCCCGCCGGGCAGGAGGGACGCGACCTGGCCGCCCAGATGCTCGACGGCCCCGGGCTGCCGCCCGCCGGGCCGGAGCTGACGGTGCGCCGGCTGCTCGCCGAGACCCCGGTGGTGCTGCTCGACGACCTGGCCCCCGCCGAACGCGCCCACCTGGACGGCGCCCGGCGGGCCGAGACGGAACGGTTCGCCGGCTTCCTCGGCCTGACCGCCGAGATACGCGCCGAGGGCGTCGCCCTGCTCGACCCCGCCGACGAGCTCACCGACCTCGCGCTGCCCGGCCCCGGCACCCTCGCCCAGGCCGCCCTGCTGCTCGCCGAACGGCTGGTCGAGGAGCTCCGCCCGGTCACCGCCGACACCGCCCCGCCCGCCGTGCTGATCCCCGACGCGCTGATAGACGGCGCCCTCGGCGACATCACCGACGACTACGGCCTGCGGGCCGGCTGGGACGCCGGGTACCTCGCCGACCTGGCCGCCTTCCGCCGGGACGCGCTCGACCTGCTGCACCGGATGGGCCTGGCGGCGCCCGCCGGCCGCGCCTGGGTGCTGCGGGCCCCCGCCGCCCGGTACGCCCCGCAGGCCGAACTCCAGCCCGCCCCCGGCTCCGGCCGGCACTCCCGGCCCGCGACGCAGACCGTCCCCGCACCGGGGCGGGGACGGGACCGTCAGTCGGTGTGAGCCGCGCCGGGACGCGTCACAGCGGGCGGACCTGCTCGGCGACCGGCCGGAACTCCTGCACGGTCTCCTGGTACTGCACCCGCTGGCCCTGGTGCAGGATGCGGTCCTCGCTGTCGGCGAGGACGGAGTCGTAGTAGACGGCGACCTCGGGGCCGCCCGAGTCGGGGGTGATGTAGCCGTAGGCGTGGTGGATGTTGAACCACTTCACGGTGCCGGTCTCCATGGTGGGACTCCCTTCGGGCCGGTTACCCTCAGTATCGGCCGGGCCCCCGGCGCCCACCACCCGTCCGCTCAACGGCCGCTCGCGGCCGCCGCGGCGACCGCCGGCCGATGGTCCCGGACCGTCTCCACGGTGGCGCCGACGCCCAGGCTGCCCAGGGCGATGGAGGCCGCGACGGCGGCGCAGGCCAGTATCCGGCGGTGCAGCTTCGGCAGGGGGAAGCGCGACGCGGGTACGGAGAGGACGGGACGGGCGTTCATGTCCCCGAGCATTCCAGCGGGGTGTTACGCGGTCGCGAAACGCGGGTGAAGTCTGGACGGGATCTCAGCATCGGAACCGGCACCACCGGATCGCCGCAGGTGGCGACCGTGATCGTGAGTGTGCGCAGGCTCAGGCGGGCGCCTCCTGCGGTTCGTACGGGGTGAGCACCAGCCGGACCATC
Organism: Kitasatospora sp. NPDC002522; assembly: GCF_053595195.1. NCBI lineage: Bacteria > Bacillati > Actinomycetota > Actinomycetes > Kitasatosporales > Streptomycetaceae > Kitasatospora > Kitasatospora sp. NPDC002522. The sequence goes on along the minus strand of NZ_JBSFXE010000045.1, from coordinate 40,771 downwards.
TCCTCCAGCCGGCTGCGGGCGTCGTCCAGCGTGGTGCGGCCGGTCACCCAGGCCGTCAGCTCGCCCTGCCAGGCGTGGCCCACCATGTGCCGCACCAGCTCGGCGGAGGCCGGCGGGACCTCCGGCATCACCGCGTGCAGTGCCGCCCGGTCCGCCCGGGCCAGGCCCTGCAGCGCCTCGCTGGCGAAGGGGTCGGTGGAGGTCGCCACCGCGACCCGCAGCCGGGCCAGTTCGGGCTGCCGCTGGTAGGCCCGCATGCCGCGCCGCACGAAGCGCACCGCCCGCTCGGTGGGCGAGGCGCTGCGGGCCGCCCCCACCTCGCCGACCAGGTCGGCCAGCAGCAGCCGGTGCCAGTCCGCTATGGCCGCGGCCAGCAGGTGGTCCTTGGACGAGAAGTACCGGTAGGCGGTGCCGAGCGCGACTCCCGAACGCTCCGACACCTGTTTCATCTGGAGCCGTTCCACGCCGATCTCGGTCACCAGGGCCAGGGCGGCGGACAGGAGCGAGCCGCGGCGTTCGAGCTGACGGGGGGACATCGCCTCCACCGGACGAGGTGACAGGTCAACCTTGGTCACCCGAACCATGATACGTGGCGGGTCCTCGCCGCGGTATGACGCCGACGAGGGCCGGCTGAACACCCCTCAGGAACCGGCGGCCCTCAGCGGTCGGTCGGGCGCAGCTCGCGCAGCAGCGTCTCCTGCACCGCCGAGGCCACCAACTGGCCGTCCCGGTCGTAGAACTCGCCCATCGCCAGGCCCCGGCCGTCCGAGGCGGACGGGCTGCGCTGGGCGAACAGCAGCCACTCGTCGGCGCGGAACGGGCGGTGGAACCACATCGCGTGGTCCAGCGAGGCCAGTGCCACCCGGGACTCCTCGACCCGGTGCACCCGGTGCGGCTGCAGGTGCAGCGCGGTGGTGGAGGCCAGCGTCAGGTCGGAGAGGTAGGTCAGCGCGCAGGTCTGCAGCAGCGGGTCCGCGCCGGGCAGCTCGGTGCCCGTCCGCAGCCAGACGAACTGCTGGGGGACGCCCGGCACTTCGGGCGGCATCCCCGGGGCGTCGGCCGGCACGAAGCGCATCTGCAGGGCGCGGAAGATCGCGGCCTTGGCGAACTCCTCCGGGGCGTCCCGCTCCCAGGCCAGGAACGGGTCCGGCAGCTCCTCCGGGCCCGGCACCGGCGGCATGGTGCGCTGGCGCTGGCCCGAGGGCTCCGGCCGCTTGAACGACGCCGACATGGTGAAGATCGCCTCGCCGCGCTGCACCGCCGTCACCCGCCGGGTCGCGTACGAGGCCCCGGTGCGCACCCGGTCGACCTGGTAGACGATCGGCCGCCGCGGGTCGCCCGGGCGCAGGAAGTAGCCGTGCAGGCTGTGCACCCGGCGGGCCTCCTCCACGGTCCGCCCCGCGGAGGTCAGCGCCTGCGCCGCCACCTGCCCGCCGAACGCGCGCAGCGGCGCACCGGCGTGGCAGCGGCCCCGGAACAGGTTCTCCTCCAGTTCCTCGATGCCGAGGAGCTCGGCGAAGCCGTCCGGCCCGGTGTCGGAGGGGTCCTGCGGGAGGGGGGCATCGGTCACGCCCGTCATGCTAGAACACGTTCCACCCAGGAGTTCGCGTGGCGTGGGTCACCCGCCGTGGCGCGGGCGGGCGGGGCCGGGTTCGAGAACGAGGGCGCCTCGGTGGACGATCCGGTGCAGCGGCTCGGGGTGCACCGGGTAGCGAGGAGTCCTGCCCGCCGTCGCCCTGGTGGAGAGCGCGCTGCGCGGGTGGGCCCGCGGGGCTGGTGGCGGGGTCAGGACTTCGGGACGGTGTTCACGTAGTTCGTGCCGGCGCTGTAGAAGCCGTCGACCGTCTTCTGGACGTCCGCCTGGGAGAGCGCCTCGTCGGCCTTGTAGTAGAACCAGTTGACCTTCAGGTTCCAGGTGCGCTGGCCGCTGATGCTCGAGGGGAGGTCGATGAACCAGTTGCTGAAGTGGACGTCCACCTTCTCCCGCAGGGTGTACTTGCCGGTGCTGGTGGACAGCTCCTTGCCGTCCAGGGTGTAGGTGACCTTCCCGTCCTGGGCGGTGATCATCATGAGGTGCCAGCCCTCGAGGCGCTGCTTGAGCGGGTGGGTGACCCGGTCCGCGGGGTCGGCCTTGAACCAGCTGGTGGTGTCGAGCTGCGGGCCGGGCGTGCCCCAGCCGCCGTTCGGGTAGTACTCGTAGTCGAGCTCGCTGTAGTTCGGCGAGGAGTCCGAGGGGGAGATCGGGAAGTACGACTGGGCGACATGGTCGCCGTTCCGGCCGCTCGCGGGCTTGTCGCTGAGATAGACCCGGGCAGCGAAGGTGCCGTTGAAGAGGGTGGCGCCGGTGCTCTGGATCTCGGTCTGCCGGGTGCCCTTGGGAGTGCCGTCGGTGGAGGCCTGCAGCTGCAGGACCCGGCCGCCCTGGGCGGTGGCGTCGGCGGGGAAGCCGGCGCCGGCCGAGGACCAGGTGTCCTTGATGCCGGGGCCGCCCCCGCCCTCGCGGACCTGCCAGCCGTGCGCGGTGAGTGACGGGTCGTCGGCGCCGCTGTAGTGGAAGTTGTCGAACAGGGTCCCGGGCGGGCCGGTCGGCGTCGGCGAGGCGCTGGGGGAGGCCGCGCCCTTCGCGGGCGCCCCCTTCGCTGACGCGGTGTCACCCCCGTCGGACGACGGGCTGCCGGAGCACGCGGCGAGGAGGCACGCGAGGGTCGGCAGCGTGAGCACGCTCCACGCGCGGTGACGACGGGTGCGGCGGGGCTGGCTCACACGAACTCCTTGGGGCGGCGGAGGCGGTACCCGGAGCCGCCCGTGGCACGAAGATCAATGGATGACTGACCGTATGACGATCAGATGGGGGGTCATCCTAACGAAGCGTGCAAGCCCCACCGCCCCCGCCCAGGGGTGCGCGCGGTGCTGCGCCCCGGCCCCGCCGGACCCGCATCGACCAGGCATGACAACCGTGCGTGCACGCTTACGGGTGGGTACACCTGCCCCGGTATTCCAATCCGATTACGACACCCGAACAGATCAGGCCAAAAGCAGACATCGGGTCACATTCGCTTCAGGCCGGTGCCGTAGCGTGCGCCCTACGCTTCCGCGGTCCACGTACCCTGCACTGAAAGGCCTCGCAAGGTGCGAAACGTCATCACCCCCACCGAACGCGGATCGGCGCACCAGGCCCAGCCTGACATGTTCGAGTCGGACTTCGAGGAGCCCGCCTCCTTCGAGGAGCCCGCCCCCACACCCGTGTTCGTCTCCCGGTCGGGAATGCGCGGCCGGCTGCTGCGCGGCCTGGGCTGGCCGGTCTCGGTAACCGGCGCCATCCTCGCGGTGGCCATGGGCAGCAGCCTGGTCGGTGTGCAGGCGGACGCCCCCGCGATGGGCATACCCGTGCAGCCCTCGCGCTCGCCCGTCACCTCGCCCTCACCCACGCCGTCGCCGTCCCCCTCCGCCTCGCCCTCCTCGTCGTCCTCGCCCCGGACGGGCACGCGCTCCGCGACGCCCTCGGCGAAGACCTCCGGCGCCACGGCGAAGTCCACGACCACCACCTCGCACGCGGCGACGCCTTCGGGCCAGGCCAGCAAGCACCCCTGATCGTCCGCACCACCCATCTCCAGGAGCGTCATTGTCCCGCCACCAGCGCCGCCGGCAGTCCCTGCTGAGGCCGCGCCGACTGGCCGCCCCGCCGCTGCGCTTCTTCATGCCGCTGTCGCTGCTGGCCTGCCTGCTCGCGCTGCTCGTGCTGCGCGGCCTCGCCACCAACGAGGTGTTCCACGACACCCGGATCGCGATCTCGGTGGACAAGGACACGGTTCCGCAGAACCTGCTCAAGGGCGGGCCGATCATCGACGCGCGCGGCTCCAAGAACGCGCACCCGGTGAGCTACGGCATCCCCGAGAAGACCGTGGTGCTGAGCTTCGACGACGGCCCCTCGCCGGACTGGACGCCGAAGATCCTCCAGGTGCTCGCCGCCCACGACATCCAAGCGGACTTCTTCGTGACCGGTGCGATGACCACCCGCAACCCGGAGCTGATCCGGCAGATCGTCGCGGGCGGCCACGAGATCGGCGTGCACACCTTCACCCACCCCGACCTGGCGTACCAGTCGCACGCCCGGATCAGCTGGGAGCTCGCGCAGACGCAGCTGGCGCTGGCCGGCGTCGCCGGCATCCACAGCGCGCTGTTCCGCCCGCCGTACTCCTCCGACGCCTCGGCGCTGGACGACTGGAACTACCCGGTCATCAAGTACGTGGGCGCGCACGGCTACCTCACCGCGTTCATCGACAAGGACACCGACGACTGGAAGAAGCCCGGTGTCGACGAGATCGTCAAGGCCGCGCTGCCCAGCACGCCCGGCGCGGGCGAGCTGATCCTGCTGCACGACGCCGGTGGCGACCGCTCCGAGACCATCACCGCGCTCGAACAGATCATCACCAAGCTGCAGGGCGAGGGCTACCGCTTCACCACCATCTCCGACGCGCTCGGCGCCACCGACGCCAACGTCCCGGTGCACGGCTTCCAGCTGTGGGCGGGCAAGGGCTTCATCTGGGCCAGCAAGTTCTCCGTGCTGACCCTGCCGGTCCTGGTCGGGATGCTGGCCGTCGTCGGCTTCCTCAACTTCGGCCGGTTCGCGCTGATGCTGGTCCTCGCGCCGCTGCACGCCCGCCGCGCCAAGCGGCGCGACGCCTGGGGGCCGCCGATCACCGAGCCGGTCACCGTGCTGGTCCCGGCCTACAACGAGCGCGAGTGCATCGCCAACACCCTCAACTCGCTGGCCGCCAGCGACTATCCGATCGAGGTCATCGTCATCGACGACGGCTCCACGGACGGCACCGCGGACATCGTCGAGGAGATGGCGATGCCGTTCGTCCGGCTGATCCGCAAGGTCAACGGCGGCAAGTCCAGCGCGCTCAACACCGGCATCGCGGCCGCCTCGCACGAGATCATCGTGATGATGGACGGCGACACCGTCTTCGAGCCCTCCACCGTGCGCGAGCTGGTCCAGCCGTTCGGCGACCCGAGGATCGGCGCGGTCGCGGGCAACGCCAAGGTCGGCAACCGGGACAGCCTGATCGGCGCCTGGCAGCACATCGAGTACGTCCTCGGCCACAACCTGGACCGCCGGATGTACGACATGCTCAACGTCATCCCGACCATCCCCGGCGCGGTCGGCGCCTTCCGCAAGGAGGCCCTGGAGCACGTCGGCGGGATGAGCGACGACACCCTCGCCGAGGACACCGACATCACCATCGCGGTGCTCTGCGACGGTTGGCGGATCGTCTACGCCGAGCACGCGCGCGCCTGGACCGAGGCCCCCGCCAGCCTCCAGCAGCTCTGGTCCCAGCGGTACCGCTGGAGCTACGGCTCCATGCAGGCGCTGTGGAAGCACCGCGGCGCGGTGACCTCCCGCGGCCCGGCCGGACGCTTCGGCCGGCTCGGGATGCCGCTCGTCGTGCTGTTCGGCGTGGTCGCCCCGCTGCTGGCGCCGCTGGTCGACATGTTCCTGCTGTACGGCGTGCTGTTCGCGGACGCCCCGATCACCCTCACCAGCTGGGGCGGCTTCATCCTGCTCCAGGGCGCGCTGTCCTGGTACGCCTTCCGGCTCGACCGCGAGAAGCCCTGGCACCTGATCAGCCTGCCGATCCAGCAACTGGTCTACCGGCAGCTGATGTACATCGTCCTCCTGCAGTCCACGATCACGGCGCTGACCGGTGGGCGGCTGCGCTGGCAGAAGCTCCGGCGCACCGGCGAGGTCGCCGCACCCGTGGAGGCCTGACCGTGACCACATCCACCGACTCCGGGCTCAGCCAGGACACCATGCAGCTGCGGATCCCGGCCGTGCTGCTTGAGCAGGCCGAGGAGGCGCCGAAGCGCAAGGGCGGCCGCGACCGCTACCTCGACCTGCTGCGCGCACTGGCCCTGGTCCGCGTGATCCTTTACCACAACTTCGCCTGGTTCTGGCTGCCCATCGTCTTCCCGTCGATGGGCGTGATGTTCGCGCTGGCGGGCTCGCTGATGACCCGCTCGCTCAGCCGCCCCGCCCTCGGCGTGATCCGCGGCCGACTGCGCCGACTGCTGCCGCCGATGTGGCTGTTCGGCGCCATCATGCTGGCGCTCCAGATACGCGACGGCTGGGGTCCGAACTCCGAGGGCCACCCCGCCTGGTGGTGGGGCAAGCTGGTGTTCTGGTTCCTGCCGCTGAGCACCCCGCCGTTCGCCGAACAGCTGCACGGCTTCCAGCACCACGTGGACGCCGGCTGGGCCGCGCAGGTCATCGTGCCGCTGTGGTACCTCCGGGCCTACCTCTGGTACGTGCTGCTCTCGCCGCTGATGCTGTGGGCGCTGCGGCGCTTCCCGGTGGTCACGCTGCTCGCGCCGCTGGCGATGGTGATCGTGATGAACGGGTTCTTCGCCGACCAGGAGTTCATCTACGGCCGGGTCTGGGAGACCGCCAACGACTTCGCCACCTTCGGCTCCTGCTGGATCCTCGGCATGGCCCACCAGGAAGGGCTGCTCAAGAGGATCCCGCAGTACGTCCTGCCGTCCCTCGCACCGCTGGTCATGGTGGCGGGCTTCTGGTACCTGCAGACCCGGCCGGTCGATCCGGCCCAGGCGACCGACATCGAGTCCTGGCCGATCGCCCAGGCCGTGTGGTCCTTCGGCTTCGTCGCCCTGCTGCTGCACATCAGCCCGTCGTGGGAGCAGTGGCCGGCGCCGCTGGAACGCTGGAACGGCCTGGTCAGCCTGCTCAACTCACGTGCCGTCAGCGTCTACCTCTGGCACCAGACCGCGCTGGTGGCCGCCGTCCCGCTGATCGACCCGCTGTGGAGCGTGCCGTTCTTCTACGACCACCTCCAGTGGCTGCTGACCAGCCCCTGGTTCACGCTGCTGGCGGCGATCCCGCTGCTCGTCCTGCTGGTGGTGACCTTCGGCTGGGCGGAGGACGTGGCCGCCAAGCGCTCGCCGCGGCTCTTCCCGTACCCGCGCCGCCAGCGCGGCAAGCGCCGGGCCGCGGTCGTCTAGACGCGCGGCGGGCCCCGCGGGTGTGCGGGGGTCCGCCGGCTGACGTGGGGTCAGGCGTTCCAGGGGGCGGTGGGGAACCAGAGGTAGCCGAGGCGGCCGAGCACCTTGATGTCCCAGTAGATGATGGTGAAGACCCCGGCGACGATGAAGGCGACCGCGGTGAGGGCGGCGGCCCGGCTCGGCTTGGCGGCGACCCAGCGGCGCAGGCGCTCGCCGAGGAGCAGCGAGAGCAGCAGCGCGAGCGCGGCCATCACCAGCATGTTGCCCACCGACTGGAGGACGAAGGCGAGCGCGCCGTAGCCCGGGTTGTGGGTGTTGGCGGCGTGCCGGAACAGGTCCCGGAAGAGCGGGTACGGGCGGCCGATCAGGAAGCCGCCGACCAGGGCGCCGAGGACCACCATGCGGGCGTTCGGGAAACGGCGGGTGAGCGGGCCGAGCGGGTCGGGGACGACCCCGGCGGCGGCCAGGCCGAGGACCGTCATGGCCAGGCCGATCAGGCCGAAGGCGATCATCGACTGGGCGGTGCGCGGCGAGATGGTGCCGGGGGCCGCGGCGGCGGTCGCGAACTGCGGCATCCGGGTGCCGACGATGCCGACCAGCGCGCCGTACAGCGCGGAGACCGGGAGCATGCCGGCGGCCATCCAGCCGAGCGGGCGCAGCACCACCAGCAGCCGCTCGCGGCGGGTCCCGGCCTCGCCGACCAGCTGGCCGACGGCGCCGAACACCGCGATGTTGCAGGCGGTGAAGGAGCCGGCCAGGCCGGAGACCAGGGCGAACACCACTCCGGCGGCGATGCCGGAGATCGGCGTCTTGTGCGCGTCGTGGCCGAGCAGGGTGTTGGCGGTGTTCACCCCGATCTCGGTGTCCACGAGCTTCGCGGACCAGGCGTAGGCGAGCAGCAGCGCGGCCACCGCGCTGCCGACGACCAGTAAGGCGCGGCGGCGCGGCGCGCGGGTCGTGAGGACCTCGCTGCGCGGCGGGGTGGAGACGACCTCGGTCATGGGCGGTTCCCTCCGGCGTGTGGGACTTTCGGGACGCACCGATTCTGTTTGCGGGGCCGAGGGGGCGCTTCTTCCAAAATGCTGCGTGCGGATTTCCGGGAACACCCGGGATTGCAGCGAGGTTAATTCTTGATTGGCCGTCAGGAATGTCGGAACGCCCGGCCTTTACCGGTGTTTGACTCGCGAACCAGGAGTTCCGCCCCGTCACACCAGGGGGAGCTCGCCCTCCGCGCCGGGCGCGGCCAGTGGCGCCTGCGGGCGGGCCGACGGACCGGCCAGCGGGGCGTCCGGCCGGTTCGGGCCGGTGAGCGCGGCCGGGGTGTCGGGGACGCCGGCGGGCAGCGGGGTGAGGCCGTCGGGGACGAGCAGCCCGGCGCCGCTGGGCATCGTCGCCACCGCGCGCCACCACAGTTTGAGGGCGGGCGGGTCGGCCGGTTCGAAGGGCTTGCCGGGGCGCGGCAGGGCGAGGTTCGTGCCGGCCGCCTGGGCGGCGGCGACCACCCGCTCGGCGGGCTCCTCCCACGGGTGCGGGGCCAGGTCGAAGGTGCACCAGTGGATCGGCAGCATGAGGTCGCCGCGCAGGTCGCGGTGGGCCTGCACGGCCTCCTCGGGCGTCAGGTGCACCTCGGGCCACTGCTCGGAGTACGCCCCGACCTGCAGCATCGTGGCGTCGAACGGGCCGAGCCGGCGGCCGATGTCGGCGAAGCCCGGGAAGTACCCGCTGTCGCCGCTGTGGAACACCCGGTGGCGTTTGCCCGCCACCGCCCAGGACGCCCACAGGAACTTGCTGCTCGGGCGCGGTCCGCGCGAGCAGTAGTGCCGGGCCGGGGTGGCGGTCAGCCGCAGGCCGTCGATCTCGGCCGACTCCCACCAGTCGAGTTCGACGATCAGCCGCGGCGGTACGCCCCAGTGCTCGAGGTGCGCGCCGATGCCGAGCGGCACCGCGAAGACCGCGTCGCCGGCGGCGAGGGTGCGCACGGTGTCCATGTCCAGGTGGTCGTAGTGGTCGTGGGAGATCACCACCACGTCCACCGGCCCGAGTTCGGTCAACGGCAGCGGCACGGGGTGCAGCCGCTTCGGGCCGATCCAGTCGAACGGGGAGCAGCGCTCGCTCCACACCGGGTCGAACAGCACCCGGACGCCGTCGAGTTCGGCCAGCACGGTGGAGTGGCCGAGCCAGGTCAGTCGCAGGCCGGAGGCGGGCGGGGTGGCCAGTTCGACGGGCAGCAGGCGGTGCAGCGGGACGGCGGCGGCCGGGGCGCGGCGGGTGTGGTCGATCGCCATCTTGCTGCGCAGCAGCGTCATCGGGGTGTGTGCGTAGACGAGGCGGCGGGTCGGCACCGGGTTGCGGAAGGCGCCGTCGACGAAGTGCGGGGAGTTCTGCACCCGGTGCCAGCGGTAGCCGCTCGGGTCGGCGCCGAACGCGTCGGTGCGCATCCGCTGCCAGGTGTCGTGCGGCAGCGTCCGGTAGGCGTGCTTGGCGTCGCGCAGTGCGAGCCCGGCCTCGGCGGCCAGTTCGCCGGCGCGGAACAGCCAGGAGACGGGGCGGGACACGGCACCTCCACGGTCGGACACCCGTACGGCGGCATGCCGGGCGTGGAGGCGGGGTGCCCCCGGGCGCGGGACGGCAGGCCGGAGGGCGACGCCCGGGCGGGCCCGCGGGGCCCGGGTCCGTGCGACGACCTCGCATCCGGACATTACCGGCCGAATCGGATGAAACCCGTCCGGAGCAGGTGAGGCGCGCCGCAGCGTAACGAGAAAGGACCGCCCCGGGTTGCGGGACGGTCCTCGGCTTCGGGGCCGGACGGGCGGCTCAGCCGGTGTAGAAGCGGGTGATGGCGTCCGCCACGCAGTGCGGCTTGGCGCTCTCCGCGCTGCTGATGGTGAACCGGACCACCACCTGCACGCCGCCGGGCACCGGCTCCGCCGAGACCAGCACGGCGCTCGCCCGCACCGCGGTGCCCACCGGCAGCGGCGCCGGGAAGCGCACCTTGTCCGAGCCGTAGTTGAGGGCCATCGCGACGCCGCCCTCGACGCCGTAGCACTCCTTCGCCAGCACCGGGATCAGCGACAGCGTCAGGTAGCCGTGGACGATCGTCCCGCCGAACGGCGACTCCTTGGCCCGCGCCGGGTCCACATGGATCCACTGGTGGTCGCCGGTCGCCTCGGCGAACAGGTTCACCCGCTCCTGGTCGATGGTGTGCCACTCGCTGGTGCCGAGCTCGGTGCCGACGGCGGCGGTCAGGTCGGCGAGCGAGGCGAAGATCGTCACGGTGCGCTCCACGGGTGCGTACGGGCCGGATCCGGCCCGTGAGGGCCGACTCCGGAGAGTATGCCTACCCGCCGGTCACCTGTCAGGGCCCGGGGCGGGTCCGCCGCCGGAGTGCGCAGCTCAGGACCGGTGGCCGAGCGGTGCGGAGGCGGGGCGCACCCGGCGGCCGGAGACCAGTTCGGGGGTGATCGCCACGTACTGCGGGCTCGGGTCCGGGATCCAGGGCAGCAGGCCGCCCGCCTCCAGTGCGGCGCGCTCGGCGCCGTCGCGCACCACCTGTGCGCGCCCGTGCACCAACACGCTCCAGCCGCTGTGGCCGTGCGGGTCGAAGTCGTCCACCTGGAACGCCGCCACCGTGCCGTCCAGCGCCCGGGCCGCCCCGGTGCCCGCCCGCAGCGCCAGGACCAGCCGACCGTCCGCGGCCACCTGGAAGGCCACCGGCAGCACCGCCGGCAGGGCGTGCTCGGTGTACACCACGCGGCCCAGCGGCACGCTGGCCAGCAGCCGGCGGCACTCCGCCTCGCTCAGCGTCTCCAGGGGCTCGTCACGGTCCATACCGCCGATGGTGCTCCTCCCGGGCGGGCGCAGATAGGGCCCATGGTCCCTGAGCTGGGGCTCATCGGGCCGATTCCGGCCCGCACCGACACCCGGCGGCGATAGCTTTGGCCACGGCCGGTGTCGCGCGCCCACCGGTCGCCGCGGCGGCACCGAGCGCGCGGCAGGCGAGGGGGCGACAGCGTGGTCAGCGGTGGCATCGAACTGGTGGTGATCGGCGCGGACGGCGGCCCCGACCGCGCCCACGCGGGCTCCGCACGCGCCGCCGACGGCGCTCGGGCGCTGGCCGACGCACTCCCCGGCCGCACCTTCGACGCCGGCACCCGGGGCAGCACCGTCAGCCGGCCGCCCGCCGACGCCGACGCCAACGCGCTGCTCACCGCCGTCCGGCAGGCCGGCCAGCGGCCCGCCCGCTGGCTGGTGGTCTGCCTGCTCGGCCAGCTGGTCGCCGACCCGCGCGGGCGCCGGCTCGCCCTGGTCACCGCCGGGTCCACCCCCGACAACGCCTACCGGCGCGGGCTGGCCTGGGACTGGGTGACCAGCGCGATGGTGCACGGCGCGCAGGAGGAGACCCTGCTGATCGTCGACGCGGTGGCCGACCGGGACGCCTGGGCGGCCCTGCAACGCGAGGACGGCGCGGGCGAGTTGCTCGGCCACTCCCGGGTGCCGTTGTGGGGCCGGGTGGGCCGGTGGAGCGGCGGTCGGCGCGGCCGGGACGCCGTCCTGCCGGGCGCCGAGGGCTCGTTCAGCTGGGCGCTCGGCCGGGTGCTGGAGCACGGCGTGCCCGGGGCCCCCGCCGCGGTCGGCCCGGTGGAGCTCCAGCCCGCCGTGGAGGGACAGTTGGGCTGGGGCGAACCGACCGCCGCGGGCGAGGCGAGATTGCTGGTTCCGCGTGACGGGGGGCGACTCCTGATGCGCAATCGGGCCGCCGTGAGAGGAGCGTTGGCCGGATTGCCGCTTTCCGATGGACTCTTGGCGGTTCTGTGGCGAGAAAACGCCCCATCCGATCCGCCTTCCGCGTAAGGTCAGGACGCCCCGGGTGTTGCCGTGTCGGGGTGGGGTGGCGAAGAATCGACCACCGAGCACACAGGGGACGGCAGACGACATCCGCGCCCGGATCCGTCCGGCCGCGGCAAGGTGGGGCTTATGCGGCAGCACGGAATTCCGTTGCGCCCTGGGGCGGTTGGGATCAGCGGGCTGGTGCTGGCATTCCTGCTGACGGGTTGCGGCAGTGGCGGCGCGGGTTCCGCCGACCGCCTCGGCACACCCTCGGCGAACCTGCCCACCGCCGCCGCCACCGGCTCCGCCGCCCCGGCCCCGAGCGGTACCCCGGTGCCCTCCGAGGGGCTGGAGGGCGCCGCCGGACAGGCCGCCCTGACGACCTATCAGTCCTGGTGGGACGCCCAGGCCGACACCTTCGGGCGATCGGATTCGGACGGAACCGTGCTGCGGCTCTACGCCACCGGAACGGCCCTCGGCGACACCCTCGCCACCCTCGACCAACTGCACCGCGCGAAACTGGTGTTGATCGGTAAACCCCGAACCTCACCGGTGCTCAAAGGACTTGATCTGCAGGCGAATCCGGCCACCGCGACGATCACGGACTGCCTCGACGTCACCGAGTGGCACCAGGCGGACGCCGCCACCAAGCAGATCAAGGATCCGCAACAGCGGCTGTCGCGCTATGCGGCCACCGCCGTGCTGCGGAAATCCGGAAACCGCTGGCTGATCGTCGACTTCACCCGTGAGGTGGCAAAGGCATGCTGAACTCCGCTTGGCGAGTCGCCATTTGTGTACTGACCGGAATCGGACTGTCGGTCGCCGCGCTGCCCGCCGCGAACGCGGACGGCGGCGGCGACGTCGACATCCACCCCTGCGCCTCCGACGACATCTGCGTCGGAGTCCACGACCCCGGCACCCCCGGCAGCACCAGCACCCCGGGCGGCGGCGGTGGCGGTGGCGGCGACCAGAGCTGCTCCTGGAACGGCATCCCGTACGCCTGCTGGGACGACGACCTCGGCTGGTTCTCCTCCAGCGACGGCTGCTACTACCAGACCGCCTTCCCGCAGCCGGACGCCACCGACCCCGCCTGGAACGGCCACAGCTCCGCCGACGGCGCCGTCTACGACGTCAACTGCCGCGGCGCGGACGGCCAGCTGAGCACCAAGCCGCAGACCTTCCTGGCCCAGGCGCCCGGCGCGGCCCCGGCCGAGACCCCCGGCAGCCTGGCCCGCAGCATCTTCGCCGACATGGTCCCGGACACGCCGCACCTGCACGCCGCGCCGCAGGGCAACGCGGTGGTCGGCTCCGCGGTATGGCTCTGGTACGACCGCAGCACCAAGGCCTCCGGCCCCTGGCCCAACACCGTCAAGGGCCAGCGCTTCACCGTCACCGTGACCTTCACCCTGGACCACGTGACCTGGAACGCCGGCGACGGCAGCCCGGCGTTCGCCTGCAAGGACCCCGGCACCCCGTACGACAAGGACGCCCCGGCCGGGGCGCAGTCCACCTGCTCGCACACCTTCGCCAAGAGCTCCGCGGGCAAGCCCGACAAGGCCTTCACCGTCACCGCCTCCCCGACCTGGCGGGTCACCGCCCACCGGACCGACCTGCCGGGCGTCCAGATCTTCAACTTCCTGTACACCCCCGCCACCATCAGCGGCACGATGCAGCTGCCGGTCGCCGAGGTCCAGGCCCTGAACTGAGCCCCCGACAGCCGGCCGCCAGGCCGGAGCAGTTGACGTTCCGTTGCGGATGAAAGGCCCGGAGACCGGTGGAGACCCGAAACATGCCGACGCAGAGCAGCCCGGCCGGCGCGGGGTACCCCGCCGAGGCGGCGGCGCGGCCCGCGCCGCACACCCCGCCGCGCCGACTCGGCGCCCGCCGCCGCCGGCCCGCCGTGCTCGCCATGGCGGTCGCGCTGATCGCCGCCGGCGGCCTCGGCGGCGCCGTGCTGTACAACAGCAGCGGCCAGCGGATCGCCGTCCTCGCGCTCGCCCGCGACGTGCCGATGGGTCAGAACCTGACCGCAGACGACCTGGTGGTCGCGCACATCGCCGGCGACCCCGCGCTGCGCCCGCTGGACGCCCGCGACCTGCAGCGCACCGTCGGCCTGCGCGCCACCACCGACCTCAAGCGCGGCGCCCTGCTGGTCAAGGCCGACCTGACCAGCGACCCGGCGGCGCAGCCCGGCCAGCAGACCGTCGGCATCTCCGCCAAGCGCTCCCAGCTCCCCGCCACCCGGCTCCAGCCCGGCCTGCAGATCCTGGTGGTCAACACCACCGACCAGAAGAACGACGGCACCGCCCGCACCCCCGAGACGCTCAGCGCCGTGGTCACCGCCGTCGGCCGCGCCGACACCGACGGCACCACCGTCATCGACGTGTCGATCGGCCCCACCGACGGCCCCAAGCTCGCCTCCTGGGTGGCCGGCGGCAAGTTCCAGGTGATCCTGGCGCCGCGCACCGGCGGGGGCTCCTGATGGCCGTGGTGGCCGTCCTCGGCGGACCCGGCGCCCCCGGGGCCACCAGCAGCGCCCTCGCCCTGCTGCTCGCCTGGCCGCTGCAGCCCGGCCGCCGGGTGCTGCTGGTCGAGTGCGACCCGGACGGCGGCGCGGTGCTGGCCGGCGCGCTCGAAGGCCGGGTCGAGGCGGTGTACGGACTGCGCAACCTCGCCGTCGCCGACCGCCGCGGCCTGCTCGCCCAGACCCTGTGGGAGCAACTGCTCGACGTCTCCCCGCAGGGCACCGGCGAGCGGCTGCTGCTGCCCGGGCTCACCGACCCCACCCAGGCCCCCGGCCTCGCCTACACCTGGGAGCCGCTGGTGGAGACGCTGCACGGCCTGGAGGCGCAGGGCTACGACGTCATCCTCGACCTCGGCCGCTCCGGTGCCGCCGGCCCGATGGCGGTGCTGGCCCGCCGCGCCGACGTGGTCGCCGCCACCGTCCGCACCACCCTGCGCGGGCTGTCCGCCGCCCGGCCGCGGCTGGCCGCCCTGCGCGAGGACCTGAACGCCAACGGAACCGGCGCCGACGGCCTCGGACTGCTGCTGGTCGCCGAAGGCCCCTACCCCGACGGCGAGGTGGCGCGGCAGTTCCAGCTGCCCGCGCTCGGCGTACTGGCCTACGCGCCGCGCACCGCCCGGGTGCTCTCCGACGGTGGCGACACCGCCGACCGGCGGTTCATCCGCTCCGAGCTGATGCGCACCGCCCGCACCGCCGCCGACCGGATCCAGCAGCTGATCGCCGCCCGGCGCCGCCGGCTCGCCCCGCAGGCCGCTCCGCAGGCCGCTCCGCAGGCCGCTCCGCAGGCCGCTCCGCAACTCGCCCCGCAGGCACCGTCGTTCACCCCCGGGCCGGTGATCGCACCGCAGCCGGTGCCGCCGCAGCCCGTGCCGCCGCAGATCCAACAGCCGGTCGGTTACGGACAGTTCACGAATGGCCAGTTCGCGGGCGCAGGAGGGCAGTTCACGAACGGTCAGTTCAACGGCGCGGGAGGTCAGTTCACGGGGGAGTGGCCGGTGCGGGCGGAGGCCCCGCCGGCGATCTCGTACGCGGCGCCGCACATCGCCCCGCCCGCCGTACCGCAGCCGCCCGCGCCCGCGCCGTTCCCCGGCCAGGACGACGGCGACGGCTGGGGGGAGGTCCGCCATGCGCGCTAGCCCGTACCAGGGTTCCACCGACGCCGCGGGCCTGCCCTGGGCGAAGCCCCCGCAGCCCGGCGTGCCCCAGCCCGGCTTCCCGCAGTCCGGCGTGCCCCAGGCCGTGGCGCCGCAGCCCGCCGCGCCGCAGGCGCTCGCGTTGCAGCCGGTGGGCGTCAAGCCGGCCGTCGACCCGCAGGTGGCGCGGGAGTTGAAGCGGCAGGTGGCGGCCGAGCTGCACCAGCAGCTGTCCCGGCTGGCGGAGTCCGGCACCGAGGCGGACCGGGCCACCCGGCGCCAGCGCGGCCGGGCGCTGATCGAGGAGGCGGTGGCCCGCTGGTCCGACGCCCACGCGCAGACCCACGGCATCCCGCCCACCCGGGAGCAGGACCGGGCGCTCGCCGAGGCCGTCTACGACCTGCTGTTCCGGGCCGGCCGGCTGCAGCCGTACCTGGACGACCCGGAGATCGAGAACATCCTGATCAACGGCTGCGACGACGTCTGGATCTCGCGGGTGCACCAACCCCTGCGCCAGGTCCCGCCGGTGGCCGACTCGGACGCCGAACTGGTCGAGCTGCTGCAGGACCTGGCACGGCAGCACGGCGGCGGCGAGCGCACCCTGTCCACGGCCAGCCCGATGCTGGCGCTGCGCCTTGAGGGCGGCATGCGCCTGCAGGCGATGACCGAGGTCACGCCCCGCCCGTACGTCGCGATCCGCCGCCACCGGGTGGCCAGCGCCACCCTCCGCGACCTGATCCAACTCGGCACCGTGGACAGCACCCTGGCCGCGTTCCTGGCCGCCGCGATCCGGGCCCGGAAGAACGTGATGATCACCGGCACGCAGGGCGTCGGCAAGACCAGCCTGCTGCGCGCGATGGCCGCCGAGATCCCGCCGGACGAGCGGGTCGGCACCCTGGAGTCCGAGTTCGAGCTGTGGCTGCACACCCTCGGCCACCTGCGGCAGGTCGTCCCGATGGAGGCCCGCGAGGGCAACGGCGAACGCGTCGACGGCCGCATGGCCGGCGAGTTGACGATCGGTGAGCTGATCCCGGCGGCGCTGCGCATGACGCTGTCGCGGATCATCGTCGGCGAGGTCCGCTCCGGCGAGGTGGTGCCGATGCTGCGGGTGATGACCAACGGCGAGGGCGGCTCGATGTGCACCCTGCACGCCCGCGGCCCGCACATGGTGGTCGACCGGATCGCCGAACTCTGCCTGGAGTACGGCGCGCACATGACCGACAGCCTGGCCTACCGGCTGACCGCCAACGCCGTCGACTTCATCGTGCACGTCACGATGATCGACGAGACCGCGGTCGGCGGCCGCCGGCACCGCTTCGTGTCGCACGTGCTGGAGGTGACCGGCCTCGGCGAGTCCGGCCGGCCCGCGATGAACACCGTCTTCGGGCCGCGTCCCGAACTCGGCGAGGTCCGGGCCGTCCCGGTCACCCCGCCGCACTGCCTGGACGACCTGCGCCGGGCCGGCTTCGACGCCGGCCTGCTCGGCTCCCCGTACGGGAGTTGGGGCGCTCCGCTCGCGCTGCGGATCGGGGGGATGCACTGATGCTGCTGTACGTGCTGTGCGGACTGCTGCTGGCCTGCGGCCTGGTCGCCCTGGCGGTGGGCCTGGTCGGCCGCCGCGAGGGCGAGGAGGAGCGGGACAACCCGCTGGAGTCCCGGCTGCACACGCTCTGGTACGGCGCGCCCGGGACCGCCTCGCCCGGCATGGCCCGGCTGCGCCGGATCCAGGTCGCGCTGGCCCTGATCGGCGCGCCGGTGGGCTGGCTGGGCACCGGCATCCCGCTGGCCGCGGTGCTGGTCCCGCTCGCGGTCTTCGGCCTGCCGTGGCTGTTCGACGCCACCCGCTCCGACACCCGGCGGATCGAACGGCTGGAGGCGCTCGCCGAGTGGACCCAGCGCCTCGCCGACGTGCTGCTGCTCGGCGTCGGCCTCAACCAGGCCATCCTGACCAGCCGTCGGACCGCCCCGGCCGCACTGGAGGGCGAGATCGCCGACCTGGCCGCCCGGCTGCAGGCCCGCTGGCGGCCGGAGGACGCGCTGCGGGCCTTCGGCGACCAGATCGCCGACGCCACCGCCGACAAGGTGCTCGCCGCGCTGCTGCTGCGGGCCGGCGACAGCGGCCCGGGCCTGGCCCGGGCGCTCGCCGACATGGCCGACTCGGTGCGCGAGGAGGTCCGGCAGCGCCGCGCCATCGAGGCCGACCGGGCCAAGCACCGGGCCACCATCCGCTGGCTGGTCGGCATCATCGTGCTGGTGATCGTCGCCGGTGCGTTCAACTCCGGCTACACCCGGCCCTATTCGACGCTCGCGGGCCAACTGGTGCTGGCCGGCGTCGCGGTGGCCTTCGTGCTGGTGATCGCCTGGATGCGCTCGATGGCCCGGCACACCCCGCTGCCGCGGATCCTGGAGCCGGACCGCCGTTCCAAGGCCGGCCGCCCGGCCGAACACCCCGCCGAGCCGGACACGTCGGAGCCCGAATCGCTCGTGAAGGAAGCGCGGTGAACCCACAGTGATCTCTCCCTGGGCCGTCCTGGCCGGCGGCGCCGCAGCCGGCGGCCTCGCCCTGCTGTTCGCCGAACTCCGCCCCGCCCCGCCCGAGTTGGGCCGAGCGCTGGACCGCCTGCACCGCACCCCGGACCAGCACCGGGACGCCGGCGTCGAAGCCGGGCTGCCCTGGTACGACCGGATCGGCGAACGCTCGCTGCGGCTGCCCGGCGTACGCCTCCCGCGGCGCGAACTCGCCCTGATCGGCCGCACCCCGGCCCGGTTCATGGCGCACAAGGTGCTGTTCGCCGTGCTCGGCCTCGCGCTGCCCGGCTACCTCGCCGCGTTCGCCGCGCTGCTCGGCGAGTCCCTGCCGATCGCCGTCCCGCTGGTGGTCGGACCGCTGCTGGCCGCGCTGCTCTGGCTGGTCCCCGACGCCATCGTCGGCGGCGAGGCCAAGGAGGCCCGTACCGAGTACCTGCACGGCATCGCCGCCTACCTGGAGCTCGTCGCGCTGGAACGCGCCGCCGACTGCGGCCCCGCCGAGGCGCTGCGCCGGGCCGCCTCGGTCGGCCGCGGCACCGTGTTCCGGCGGCTGCGCGACGCGCTGGAGCGCGCCGCCACCGACCGGCTCCCGCCGTGGGACGGACTCGACGCGCTGGCCGAGGAGTTGGGCCTCACCCCGCTGCAGGACGTGGCCGACATCATGCGGCTCTCCGGCACCGACGGCGCCGCCGTGTACGACACCCTGCGGGCCCGCGCAAAGAGCCTGCGCGGCGAGCTGCTCGCCGAGGAGCTCTCCAAGGCCAACACCGACAGCGAGCGGATGGTCGCGCCCGGCTCCGCCCTCACCCTGCTGATGACCGTCCTCATCGTCTTCCCCGCGCTGTACCAGATGCTCCAAGTCACCTGACAGCACACACCGTTCGACCCCGCCCCCTTCCACGCCCCTGGAGACCACACCATGGCACGCATCCGCGCACTGGCGGCAGCCGTCCTGCTGCCACTCCTCCTGCCCCTCCAACTCGCCCAGCCGATCCTCAAGTTCCGCTTCGCCCGGCTGCGCGCGGCGCGCGCCGGCGGCGACCGCGGCGCGATCAGCATCGAACTCGCCCTGGCCGTCATCGTGGTGGTCGCCATCGCCGGCGCGATCATCGTGCTGATCAAGGGTCTGGCCAGCAACGTCGAGAGCAAGATCCCGGGCGACGTCCCGGCGGCGAACAACACGTGACCCGCAGCCCGCGCCGGCCCGTCCCCGCCCGCCGCCTGACGACCCGTCGACTCCGCCCGCTCCTCCGCAAGCCGGGGGCGCCGACGGACGGGGGAGTGATGACCCTGAGCCTGGCCATCGTCTTCCCCACCGTGCTGTCCGTGATCTTCCTCGTGGTGCAGGCCGGACTCTGGTGGTACGCCGACCAGGCCGCGCTGACCGCCGCACGGGAGGGCGTGGACGCCGGACGGGTCTACGGCGCAGGGGCGGACGACGGGCCGGCGCGGGCGAAGGACTTCACCGACCGGCTGGGCGACCTGGCCCGGCTGGAGTCGGTGGTGCCCGGCGGCGACGCCGACACCTACCGGCTCTCGGTCACCGTCCACCCGGCCGCCGTACTGCCGTACTTCGACCGGCTGACCCTCACGCAGACGGTCAGCGCGCCCCGGGAGAAGTTCAACCCGCAGGGGCGCCCGTGACCGCCCGTCACCCGGTCCGGATGCCCCGGACCCGCCGCCACGACCGCACCGGCCGACCCGATCGCGCCGAGCGCGGCTCGCTCGCCATCGAGGCGGCCGTCGTGGTGCCCGTGGTACTGGCCTTCGTGCTGATGGCGGTCGCCGCCGGGCGGATCCAGACCACGGGCGCGGTGGTCGACGCCGCCGCCCGCTCCGCGGCCCGCGCCGCCTCGCTGGCCCGCACCCCCGAGGGCGCCCAGCAGGCCGCCGCGACGGCCGCGGCCGGCGTGCTGGACTCCCGCGAGGTGCACTGCGCCGCCGAACCGGTCGGCCCGCCCGAGTACGGCACCCTGGACGCCCCCGGCGGGCAGCTGGTCACCGTCACCGTCACGGTCTCCTGCACGGTTCCGCTCAGCGATCTGCTGCATCTCGGCGGCGCTCCGGGGCACAAGACACTCACCGGACGATTCACCTCGGTGGTGGACCGCTACCGGGGGAACTGAAGGACAATCAGAGGACCCTGGGGGGAGGAAACGTGATGAGACCACTGCGAGCGGCCCGCACGCCCGCGGCCGAACGCGACCGGGGCACCATCTCCGTGATGGTCGCCGCGCTCGCCGTCAGCCTGGTCGTGCTGGTCGGCCTGGTGCTCGACTTCGGCGGCCGGCTGCGCGCCATCGAACGCGCCGACGCGCTGGCCCAGGAGGCCGCCCGGGTCGGCGGCCAGCAACTGGACGTCAAGAAGCTGCGCGACGGCGCCGGCTACCAGCTCGACCAGGCGACCGCCGACGCCGCCGCCCGCGCCTACCTGGCCGGCCGCGGCGGCAGCGTCGAGATCACCTTCCCCGACCCGCAGACCATCAGCGTCACCCTGGACACCGACTACTCGACCGCGCTGCTCAGCGTGGTCCGCCTCACCACCCTCCCCGTGCACGGCCATGGCAAGGCCACCCTGGTGCACGGCATCACGGAAGGATCGACCGGCTGATGGCCGCGCGCGGAGCCGACGACCAGCACCGCAAGGGCCGCCAGGGGCGGCGACCGGGCACCACCGGCACCGGCGGACGCCCCGCCCCGGTGGCCGCCGCCCGCACCGGACGCCGCCGACGGCGGGCCGGCGGCTCGGTGCTCGCCGCACTGGGGTCCCTGCTGGTGCTGCTGGTCCTGCTGCTCGGGGTGCCCGCGCTGCTCGGCTACGGCACCCTCGCCGTGGCCGGCATGGGCGACCCCGTCGGCGGCAGCGTCACCGACGCACTCACCAGCCCCGACGACGGCCGGCTGTTCCTGTGGGCGCTGGTCGCGGTCGGCTGGCTGGCCTGGCTGTGCTTCCTGCTGGCCGTGCTGATCGAGATCCCCGCCCAGCTGCGCGGCCGGGTGGCCCGCCGGATCCCCGCCTTCGGCTGGAGCCAGCGCCTCGCGGCCGGCCTGGTCGGCTCGGTGATCGTGCTGCTCCCGGTGGCCGGCTCGGCCTTCGCCGCCACCCCCGAACTGCCGCAACGCGCCCCAGCCGTCGCCCAGTTGACCGCGGCCCCGGCGATCGCCGCGCTCCCCGCCGCGGCGCCGGCCGCCGCCCCCGCCGCGGACCCGCAGCAGCCGGTCTACACCGTCCGCGACACCCGGCCCGCCGACAGCCTGTGGTCCATCGCCGAACGCCAACTCGGCTCCGGCGAACGCTGGACGGAGATCGCCAAGCTCAACGACGGCCGCCCGATGGACGATTCGGGCACCCGGTTCGACGCCGACCGCCCGATCCAGCCCGGTTGGCGGCTGCTGATGCCGGCCGACGCCAAGCCCGACGCCGCCGCGGCGAGTTCCCCGCAGACCGGCAACGCCGCCCCGGCCCCCGCCGCCGCGCCCGCGCACGGCAGCGTCACCGTCAAGCCCGGCGACAGCCTCTCCGGCATCGCCCAGCGGGAACTCGGCGACGGCGACCGGTGGCCGGAGTTCTTCGCGGCCAACAAGGGCGTGACCGCCCCCGACGGCGAGAAGCTCACCGACCCCGACGTGCTCGCCCCCGGCACGGTGCTCACCGTGCCCGGCACCGCCCCGGCCCCGGCCCCGCAGCCGCCCGCCGAGCAGACCCCCGCCCCGCAGCCGCCCGCCGAGCCCGCCCCGGCGGCGTCCGCACCGGCCACACCCGAGCCGTCCGCGCCCGCCGCGTCCGCACCGGCGGCCTCCGCACCGGCCGTGGAGAGCCCCGCCCCCGCCGCCTCCCCGGCACCCGAGTCGGTGCCCGCCGGTGCGCCCGCGCAGAACCTGCCCGCCGTCCGCACCGGCGACTCCGCGCCCGGCCCGGACTACACCGTCCCGCTGGTCGCCTCCGGCATCGGCGTGCTGATGGCCGCCGCGCTGATCGGCGTGGTCGCCCGCCGCCGCACCGACCAGCAGCGGGCCCGCCGCCCGCGGCACCGGATCGCCCTGCCGTCCGCCGCCGCCGGCCGCTTCGAGGCCGAGCTGAAGGCCCGTCAGAACACCGACGGCCTGGAACTGCTGAACCGCGCGCTGCGCACCCTGGGCCGCAACACCGTGCGCGGCGGCAAGCGGCTGCCCGCCCTGGTCGCCGCCCGGATCACCACCGGCGGCACCGTCGAACTGCACCTCGCCGCACCCGCCGTCCCGATCGCCCCGTTCCGCGCCGCGCACGCCCCCAACGTCTGGTGGTGCCCCGAGGACGCGAACGACCTGCTCTCCGTCGGCCAGGCCGCCAAGTACGCCGCGCCCTACCCCGCGCTGGTCACCCTCGGCAGCACCCCCGACGGCTCCACCGTCCTCGCCGACCTGGAGACGGTCCGGCTGGTCCACCTCTCCGGGCACCCCGAGGACACCGAGGACGTGCTGCGCACCCTCGCCGTGGAACTCGCCCACAGCCCGCTCGCCGACCGGCTCCACCTGCACCTGGTCGGCTTCGCCCCGGACCTGCCCGCCGGCGGTCCCGCCACCGACCGGGTCCACCACCACACCACGCTGGAGGCCGCGCTCACCGCGCTCGGCCCGCGCACCGCCAAGGCCCGCGCCACCCTGGTCGCCGCCGAGGCCGGCAGTCCCCGCGAGGCCCGCAGCCGGGGCAGCGCCGACGAGGCCTGGGTGCCCGAGATCGTGCTCTCCGCGCAGCCGCCCGCCGGGAACATCCCCGCCGAGCTCGGCCGCCTGCTCGACGGCCGCCCCCGCACCTGCCTGGCCGTGCTGACCCGCGCCCCCGAACGCGGCGCAGGCCCGGTCGCCCGCTGGACCCTGCCCGCGACCGGTCCCGCCACCCTCCCCGGCCTGCACCTGACCGTCGAACTCCAGCGGCTCAGCCGCGAGGAGTACGACCACCTCGGTGAACTGGTCCGTGCCTCCGGCGACTTCACCCAGCACCCGGCGCCCGACTGGACCCTCGACGGCCCGCACAACGGACCCGACGACGAAGCCGAACTCCCGCTCCCCGTCCCGGCGCTGGCCGCGGTCGGCGCCGCGATCGGGGCCAGCGCCGGGGACCTCCCCCCGGCGACCGCCGCCGCGCTCGGCGTCGCCCTCGACGACCCCACGCCCAGCTCCCTCGACACCCGCGTCATCGCCCTGCTCGGCGCGGCGGCCGCCGCCTCGACGGCCCCGCTGCTGCCCGAGCCGCCGACCAGCACGGGCCGTCGGCCGTCCCCCACCGACAGCGGACCGGGCACCCAGTCGGCCACGCCCGGCGGCGACGAGGCCGGCCCCCGGCTGCTGGCCCGCGTCATCCCCACCGGCAACAGCCCGTTCGCGGGCACCGCGCCCACCAACCCGTACGCGGTCCTGCCGGTCGTCCCGGCCCAGCCGACCGCCCCGCACACCTTCCCGACCCAGCCCCCCACCAACCCGTACGCCCTCCCGCCGGGCGCCACACCGCCACCGGCTGCGCCCGCCGCACCCGAGCCGTCTGAGGGCGCTGCCCACCCGTCCCGGCACATCGCCAACGGGCAGGCCCGCAAGGCCACCACCCCGCCCGGCGGCACCCCGGTCGACCCCCGGTCGGCCGACGTTCCGTCAGAGGCGTTCGACGGGGCCACGGGCGGCGCGGAGCGCCCGGCCGCCGACGCCCCGTTCGATCCGCTGACCGATCCGCTCGACCCGCGCCTGCTCGGCTACCCGGCTGCTGACACACCGTCGGAGCCGCCCGCCCTCCCGCCGGTCGAGGCCACCGCCCCGGCCGACCCGTTCGCCGCAGGGCCGGCCGCTGAGGCTCCGGCAGTGCCGTTCCCCGCCGCACCGGCTCCCGCCCCGGTCGACCCGTTCGCCGCCGCGCCGACACCTGACGCTCCGTCGGTTCCGCTCGCCGCGCCGGCCGATCCCCGCGTCGCGGGCTTCCCGGCTGCGGTCCCGGCGGTCGCGCCCGCCGTCGCGGAGCCGCTGCCGACCCACGACCAGGCCCAGGTGCCGCATCCGCACGCGGCCAACGTGCCGGCCCGGCCCGCGCCGCGACCCGGGACGGCGCCCGCCCGCAGCGACAGCGACGACCTGCTGGCGATCCTGCGCTCGCCCGAGGCGCACCACCTGCGCTCCGCGCCGCGGATCCGGTTGCTCGGTCCGGTGGACATCCTGGGCGCGGCCGGTACCGCCGACGCGGCGGGCCGGGCCCGGCTGACCGAGCTGGCCGCGTACCTGGCGCTGCGCCCGGGCACCGAGCACACCACGCTCGACCGGGACATCCACCCGGGCGCCGCGCACCTCGACCCGCGGGCCACCGCGGAGCGCCTCGCCGAGCCGCTCCCGGTCAAACTCGCCGCCCTGGCCGCCTGGTTGGGCAGCTCGACCGAGGGGCGCGCGTTCCTGGAGGCGCAGCCCGCCGAGACGTACTCCTTCGCGCCGGCGGTCAGTTGCGACTGGGACGAGTTCCGCAGCCTGTACCGGCGCGGCATGCGCTCCACCTCCAGCACCGCCGACGCCGCCCTGGCGCACGCCCTCGCGCTGGTCCGCGGCGCCCCGTTCGCCGAGGCCCCGGCCGGGGCGTTCGGCTGGGCGGAGACCGAACGGCAGGACATGCTGGCCGCGATCGTCGACACCGCCCACGAACTCGCCGCCCGCCGCCTGCAGTACGGCGACCACCGCACCGCCGAGGCCGCGATCTTCCGCGCCCTCGCGGTCGCCCCGGACGTCGAACTCCTGCACCGCGACCTGTTCTACGCGTACGCCTCGGCCGGCGCCCGCGACCAGCTCGTCCGCGCCGTCAACCGCCTCGACGCCCTCAGCCGCCGCACCGGCCGCGACCTCGACCCGGACACCGTCGCCCTGCTCCGCGACCTGCTCACGGGAGGCTGACCGATGCCGCGGGTCCGGAAATCCGGGAGCGAATTCGACCGTGAATTCCGCTCGGCGCGGTTCAGTCCCGTCGGCCGGTGAGTTCGGCGAGGAGGCGGTCGATGTCGAGGTGGAAGCGCTCCGCTCCCAGCGGGACGAACGCGAGCGTGCGCTGCAGGAACGCGTCGACCGCCGACTCCTCGATGTCGATCAGCGCCGATCCCTCGTGGGATCTCAGCACGACGCGTATGAAGTGCCGACGGGAAGGCGACCGGGGGAGCACCAGCACGTCGCCGGTTCCGGCGCGCCGGTGCAGGCCCTCGGTGAGCAGGGAGCGGGCGAACACCCAGTTCACGGTCCTGGCCGTGGGCGCGCCGAGGGAGAGGCGGACGGCGTAGGGGTCGGCGGCGTGGTAGGACAGCTCGGCGGGGAGCGGGGCCGGGAGCTGGTCCGGGATGACGACGTGCACGGTCAGGACGCTGGTGACCGTCGGCGAGGGCTGGGTCATTTCATTCCTCCGCAAGGGCTTCGGGACCGGAACTCGTGAACCGAGCCTAAAATCCGGCGGTGCGGGAATCTTGTCGCGGAACGCATGGAACCTGGCACGAGAAAGCACTTCCGGTCGGATTCATCCCCGGGTGTTTCGCCATTCGCGGGGGGCCATCCCGTAGGCGGCCCGGAAAGCCCGGCTGAAATGCGCGGCGCTGGTGAATCCCCACCGGTGCGCCACCGCGGCGATCACGGCGCCGTTCCCGTGGCGCGCCAGCTCGCGCCGGCACTCCTCCAGACGGCGCCGCTGGATCCACCGGCCGACGGTCGCGTCCTCGCCCTCGAACAGTTTGTGCAGGTAGCGCGGTGATATGTGGTGGGCCCGGGCGATGATCTGCGGTGTCAGCCCGGGGTCGGCGAGATGCCGGTCGATGAACGCCTGGATGCGCAGCAGCATCGCCCGGTTCGCACCGGGCGTCTCCACCCCGGACCGGCCGAGGACCTGCTCGGCCAGCACGCCGAGCAGGTCCACGACGTTGCGGGCCATCAGCTCGCCGGTGCGCGGCGGGTAGGTGCCCGCGCCGTCCACCAGGCCGGCCAGGAAGGGCGAGAGCAGGCCGCCGAGGGGCGTGTCGGGGCCGAGCGGAGAGGCCGTGACGTGCGCCAGGTCCGCCTCGCTCAGGCCCAGCAGGTCCCTCGGCAGGACCAGGGACTTCGTCCGGAAGGACTGCGGAAGGTTCAGCCGGACCGGACGCGCCATGTCGTAGACGAAGACGTCGCCGGGTCCGAGGAGCGCCTCCCGGCCGTCCTGCTCGAGCCGGGCGACGCCCCGGTCCAGCAGTTTGACGACCACGTACTCCTCCGCGTCGCCCTGCGCGACGAGCCGGCGCGTCCGCAGGGCGGACAGGCAGTCGCCGTCCACGGTGACGGCCTGGAGCCGGCCGAGCGGCGTCGCGCGGATCGTGCCGGAGTACACCTCGTCGGGGACGGTCATGTCGACGGAGCCGAACGTCCGGGACAGGGCGTCGCGCCAGTACGCCCGTCTGCGGGCGACGGGCAGTGATTCGGTGGTGTGGAAGCTGCCGGGGGTGCTGCTCTCCTGGACCAGTACGTCGGGTGCCATCAGATCACGTCCGTCTCGTCTCGGGCTCGGCCCCCTGGCGATCGGGACGCACCGTTCGGACAGCAGATCCCGCACCGACGAGAAGATCGTGTCAAAGCGCCGCGGGCGCGCACATCACACGAGTCCCGCTGATCACGGCGGAGGGCGTGGGATGCGAAGCAGTCACTCTGCGTGTTCGCGAGTGGCCGCCAGGCGCGCGAGTTCGACCCGGGAGGTGATGTCGAGCTTGGTGAACGCATGCCGCAGGTGGGAGCTGACGGTGTGTGGTGAGATCGCGAGGCGCTCCGCGGTCTGCCGGTTCGTCAGGCCCTGGGCCACCAGCCGGATCACCTCGACCTGGGATGCGGTCAGCTCCGGCCACACCGTGACGGTCCCCCTGGACGTGGTTCGGCGCCGGGGCGATCCCAGGGCCCGCAGGCGGCGGCGGACGCGTGCGGCGTCGCGCTCGGCGCCGGCCTGGGAGTAGAGGTCGAGTGCCAGGTCGAGGTGGGGCACCGCGTCGACCGCGCGCCGGGTGGCCAGCTTGCGCCCGGTGTCCTCGAGCGCCGAGGCCCGGGGAATCGGCCGGGGGACGCCCTCGTACAACTCGACGGAGCGCAGGAGGGAAGCGAGGTCGCCATCGAGCAGTCCGCGGGCGTGCGCGGCCGCCGCTGCCAGGATCGGGAACCCCGGATTGAGGGCCGAGCGGCGCTCGGCCACGGCGACGGCGACCGCGGCGCGGTCCGGCGCTCCGGCCCGCAGGGCCATGCGGACGAAGACGGGTGCGTCGGCCGGATCGTCCGGGCTGGCCAGCGAGGGGCCCACTAGGTCGAACGTCGCGAAGGATTCGTCGAGCAGCGCCATGGCCCGGCCGGGATCGTCCTCGGCGTCCGCCAGCAGCGCCAGCAGCCACGAGCCGACGTTGCACACCAGGATCGCCGGGTCGGCCGGCATCCGCCGCACCTCGGCCGCATACGCGCGCGCCGCCTCCAGGTCGTTGGTGTGCAAGGCGACGCGCACCAGCGTGTACAGGAGGGTGGCGTCGGCGAAGTTGCCCATGCCGAGTTCGTCGGCCATCGCGGACGCGGCCTCGGCCTCGGCCCGGGCGTCCTCCAGTCGGCCCGCGTCCAGCAGCACCCGGGACCTGTTCATGGTCCACAGGCCCATCGCCGCGGCCTGCCCCTGCCGCTGCGTCTCCCGCACACCGGCCGCGGACTCGGCGAGCGCCTCCACCGACCGGCCCGCCGCGTTCAGCAGGAACGCCGTCCACAGGGCCTCCGGCACCCACAGCGAATGCCTGAACCCGACCTCGGCGGCCAGCGCCGACGCCCGCTCCGCGCACTCGAACGCGGCACTCCAGTCCATCCGGTAGAACCGCACGACCGAGCCGACGGCGACCGCAGTGGCCTCGGCGGCCTTGTCCTGAGCCTGCGCCGCGGCCTGCAGGGCATCGGACACGGCGTGGCCGGTCGCCTCGAAGTCCCCCACCATCGCCAGTTCGAGGGACCGCAGGGCGAGCAACCGGGCCCGCAGCGAGGCCGGGATACCGGGAAGGGCGGCTCCGGCCCCGGCCTGCCGGGCCGCCTCCGTGAAGTCGTACTGGCCGGACACCCGCACCAGGCCGAGCCGCACCTGCGCCTCGGCTGCCGGGTCCATGCTGCCGGGCAGGGCCGCGGCGGCGAGTGCCCTGGCCTCGGCCGGCTGCCCGGCCTGCCAGAGCAGCAGCGTCGTCTCGGCGATGATCGCCGGCCGCTCGGGGGCCTGCTCGGCCGTCAGTTCCAGCGCCCGGCGGCTGAGTTCCACCGCCGACGACGGCGCGGACGTCGCGAGTTCCGCCGCGGCGGCCCTCAGCAGTTCCACGGCCCTGCGGTCTCCCGGCTCCGCGCTGTCCAGGAGCAGGGCGGCCGCCTCGGTGACCGGTGCGCCGCGCGCCAGCAGGAGCTCGGAGGCGTGGCACCGCAGAGCCTGGCGTACGGAGACGGGCAGACTGGCCTCGACCGCCTCGCGGAGCAGGTCGTGACGGAACATCAGCCGGTCGTCCCGTTCTACCAGCAGATGGGAGTGCAGAGCCTCCTCCACCGGTGCGATCAGCGTCGCGGTCGGCTTGTCGAGCAGTTCGGCCAGGACGGCGACGGTGACCGTGCGGCCGACGGCGGACGCGGTCCGCACGACCTCCCGGGTCGGTTCGGAGAGCTGGTCGAGACGCTGCTGTACGGAGGTCTGGAACCGGTTGGGAAGGCGTCCGCCCGTCAGCCGTGCCACGTTGTGCTCGACGATCACCGCGCGTTCGTCGTGCAGGCCGCGCAGCAGCTCCACCAGGAGCAGGGGCACGCCCTCCGCCCGGCGCGCGGCGCTCAGCGTCATCTGGTCCGGAGGCGCTCCCAGGACGTCCTCGGTGATCCGGGCGACCGCCGCATCGGTCAGCGGTCCGAGCAGGAGCCGATGGGCGCCGGCGTGATCCAGCCGGTCCAGGGTCGTGCTCACGGCGGGTGTCCGGGTGCCGCTGCGGACGGCGACCAGCCACAGGATCGCGTGCGCGGACAGGCGAGCCGTGAGCGTGCGCAGGGCGAGCAGGGTCACGTCGTCCAACCACTGGACGTCGTCCAGGACGACGACCAGGGGAGCGTCGAGCGACGCCTGCTCCAGCCGGTCCTGCAACTCCTGCAGCAACCAGAACCGCTGCTCGGGTGCCGCCGCGAGGTCGCGCAGCCGGTCCTTGTCGAACAACGGCTCGGGGCCGGTCAGCAGACCGTCCAGCAGCGGGCCCAGCGGAACGAACTGGCCGTCAGGATCCGCGCCGCAGCGGAACACCCGCAGCCCACGGCGCACCGCGACGGTCTGCGCCTCCGACAGCAGACGGCTCTTGCCGCTGCCGGGCGCGCCCACGACGCACACGATCCCGCCGGCGCCCTGCCTCAGCGCGTCGAGCCGGGCACCGAGGAAGTCCAACTCCTGCTCCCGGCCCCGGACGGGCGGCTGCGAGGCACCGAGTCCGTCACCGAAGTGCGGCTGCTGAAAGCGGTCCAACGGAGACCCCCGTACACGTGTATGGCCGACAGGGGACAGGAGGGGTGGCACCAGGTCTCCCACCTGCATTTTATGCCCGGCACTGTGGGGCAAGCAGCGGTGCGTTCCGGGACAACCTCCGGCCTGGCGTCCGCCCTAGCGTGAGGACATCGCGTGGCGTGCACGGCCGCGCGAGCCACCTCGAACGAAGGAACGACGCCATGCCGTACATCACCGTGGGCCACGAGAACACCACCTCCGTCGACCTCTACTACGAGGACCACGGCACCGGCCAGCCGGTCGTCCTCATCCACGGCTTCCCGCTCGACGGCCATTCCTGGGAGCGGCAGAGCGCCGTGCTGCTCGACGCCGGCTACCGCGTGATCACCTACGACCGCCGCGGCTTCGGACAGTCCGCCCAGCCGACGACCGGCTACGACTACGACACCTTCGCGGCCGACCTGAACACCGTGCTGGAGACCCTCGACCTGCGGGACGCCGTCCTGGTCGGCTTCTCCATGGGCACCGGGGAGGTCGCCCGGTACGTGTCCGCCTACGGCTCCGCCCGGGTCGCCAAGGTCGCCTTCCTGGCCTCGCTGGAGCCGTACCTGCTCAAGAGCGACGACAACCCCGACGGGGTCGCGCCGAAGGAGTTCTTCGACGGCGTCGTCGCGGCCGTCAAGGCGGACCGCTACGCCTACTACACCGCCTTCTACCAGGACTTCTACAACCTCGACGAGAACCTCGGCAGCAGGATCAGCGAGGAGGCCGTGCGCAACAGCTGGAACGTCGCGGCCGGCGGCGGCTTCTTCGCCGCCGCGGCCGCGCCGTCGACCTGGTACACCGACTTCCGGGCCGACCTCCCGGCCATCGACGTGCCGGCCCTGATCCTGCACGGTACGGGCGACCGGATCCTGCCGATCGACGGGACCGCGCGGCCGTTCCACAAGGCGCTGCCGTCCGCCGACTACGTGGAGATCGAGGGCGCCCCGCACGGCCTGCTGTGGACCCACGCGGAGGAGGTCAACGCCGCGCTCCTCGCCTTCCTGAGGAAGTGACCGCCCTCCGCCGGCTGCTCCGGACGGCCCGTCAGACGCCGGTGACCGGCAGCAGGCCGCGCTCGGCGAACACCTTCCTGGCGACGAAGGTGGCGTTCAGGGCCTTGGGGAAGCCGCAGTAGCCGGCGGAGTGCAGCAGGGCTTCGACGATCTCCTCGGGGGTGAGGCCGACGTTGAGCGCGGCGTTGACGTGGACCTCCAGCTGGGGCTCGCAGCCGCCGAGCGCGGTGAGCATGCCGAGGGTGACCAACTGTCGGTCGCGCGGCACGAGTTGGGGTCGGCTGTAGATCTCGCCGAAGCCCCACGCGACGATCTGGTGGCCGAGTTCGGGGCTGATGTCGTCCAGCGACTCCACAACCCGGCGCCCGACCTCGCCGTCGACGCGGCCGAGCACCTCCATCCCGCGCTCGAAGCGCTCCCGGCGGACCTGTGCGTCGTTCGCGGCGCTGTCCACTGCGCTGCTCCTCTCCGAGTCGCCCGGCCGACGGTCCGTCAGCCGCCGTGCCCGGAGGCCTGCTCCTGGAGCAGCGCGGTGATCTGGTTGACGTCGTTGAAGACGCTGAGGAAGGCGTCGAGCGAGTCGCTGGAGCCGCCCGTGACACCGACGTAGACGAGGTGCAGACAGCCCTGGTCGGTGATCAGGTAGCCGGCCTCCTCCTGGGCGCTGACCGCGATCCGCTGGTTGAGGCGGTCGAGGCCGAGGACGGTGCCCGGCTTGGCGAAGACCTTGCCCTTGGCCGGGCAGTCGGTGGTGCAGGAGATCCCGTTGCTGCCGTCGACGCCGAGGATCGGCAGCGACAACCGGAAGGCCTCCGCGTCGGGGGTGCCCAGCCAGTAGGCGAGGAGCTGGTCGAGGCCGATCGGGGTGGCCCGTTCGGCCGCCACGCCGCCGCGCCCGTCCGCGAGTTGGAACTGGGCCGGGTCGACGTGCGCGACGTCGCTGAGGAAGTCGCGCTCGATCGGGAAGGCGTCGAAGCAGTCGCGGCTGCCGCGGGCGACGGCCATGTTGCACAGGGCCAGGTTGGCGCCGAGGTTGTGGCTGACCTTCAGGATCAGCTTGGCGTACTGGCTGTACGGCGGGGAGACGTACGCGGCGACCTGCGGGTCGCCGGCGTAGGAAGCGGGCAGCGCGTCCTGCGGGTTGGGGCCGGTCGGGTCCGCGGTGACGGCGACGCCCGCCCGGGCGAGCGCCTCGATCAGCGCGGTGCGGGCGAAGGCGTTGGGGTCCTGGATGTTGGAGACCTTCAGCAGCGGCTGGGCGTCGGCGGCGATGGTGCCGGACAGGCTGATCCGTGTGCCGTCGGGGGAGGCGGACACCTGGATGTCCGTCGGACCGCCGGCCGCCACCGTCTGGACCGTGGAGCTGACCTGGTACGGCGCGACCTGCGGACGCCACAGCAGCTGGGCGGGCTGCCCGGCCGCGGTGGGGGTGCTGAGCAGGTCGATCAGGTTGTCGTTGACGATCATCGGGGTGGGCTGCGGGTCCAGCGCCGGGGGAGTGAACAGCCGCGGGTCGACGATCACGTCGCCGTCGACCCGGGTGATGCCCGCGTCGTGCACCTGCTGGGCGATCTGGTCCAGGCCGGCCAGCGGGTTCTCGGGGGTGAGGCTCGCGCCCGGCAGGCTGGCCTCGGTGTGGTCGATGTTCGTGTAGTCCACCGAGCCGTCGGGCTTGGTGCGCCCGCCCATCGTCAGGTCGCCCTGGGCGACCATCGCCAGGTTCCCGTGCAGCGTCGAGCCCTCGCGGTCGCCGGTGGCCATGATCGGGGTGGTGAAGCGGTGGTCGGGGCCCAGGGTGTGCCAGGCGGTGGAGATGGTGACCAGCTTGGTGGTCGAGCCGGGGATGAAGAACTGGTTCGCGTTCTGGGAGTGGATGACCCTCCCGGTCGCGGGGTCGGTCTCCAGCACGCCCCACTGTGCGTGCTCGTAGCCCGGCTTGTGCATGATCGCCTCGATCGCGGGCCCGAGGTCGTCGTCGTGCGCCGCCGCCGTCGGGCCGGTGGCCACCACCGTGCCGGCCACGGCCGCGAGCGTCGCGCCGACTGCGGCCCAGGCCCGCAGCCGGCCGCGGATCGTCGATCCCATGTGTTCCGCCGTTCTGGGGCGAGGAACCCCGGGTCGACCAGACCCCGGGCCCTCACCGCCGAGGTACTCACGGCCGCATCGTAGGGAGCGGAAGGGCGCGAATCCCGCTGCCCGGCGGTGGAGCGACGGCGTGGGGGCCGAACGTCATCCGGTCGGACGATCACAACCGGCCCCGACGGAGCAGCGGCTGACTGTGCGTCAGCGGTCGGTGTCAGCCGTTCGCGGCGGCCTCCAGGGCGGCGACGTCCAGCTTGGTCATGGTGAGCATCGCGGCCATCGCACGGCGGGTGCGGTCCGGGTCGGGGTCGGACAGCAGCTCCATCATGCGCCGCGGGACGATCTGCCAGGACAGTCCGTAGCGGTCCTTCAGCCACCCGCACTGGCTCGGCTGCCCGCCGTCCGCGGTGAGGGCCTCCCAGTAGCGGTCGACCTCCGCCTGGTCGGCGCAGTCCACCTCCAGCGAGATCGACTCGTTGAAGGTGAAGATCGGGCCGCCGTTCAGCGCCCGGAACCGCTGGCCGAACAGCTCGAAGGTCACCACCATCACCTTCCCCGCCTCCCCGGGGCCGACGTCGGAGTAGCGCTGGACCTCCAGCACCTTGCCGTCGCGGAAGACCGAGACGTAGAACTCGGCGGCCTCCAGGGCCTGGTGGTCGAACCAGAGGAAGGTGGTGATCTTCTGCGCCATCGAAGCTGCTCCGTTCCGGTGCGTGGGTCGGCCCCGCGGGGGCGGGCGCAGCCGACGCTAGTCCCGCCGGGCGGGCGGGAGTCGACGGCGCGCGGGGGTGGCGTCGAGGTTCCGCCGGCCGCCGTCGAAAGCCCCGCGGGCCGCCGGGCGGTGTGCCAGAGTCGACGGCATGCCGACGAACGACGCTCCCGCCGCCGCCCTGCTGGACGCCTTCACCGCCCGTCTGCGCGCCGCCGTCCCGCTGCGCGCGCTGTGGGCGCACGGCTCGCTGGCCCACGGCGACTACCGGCACGGCCGCAGCGACCTCGACCTGATCGCCGTCCTGCCCGCCGAGGCCGACCCCCGGCAGCGCGAGGAACTCACCCAGCTGCACCGGCAGTTGATCGACGCGGACCCGGACGCGGCGAAGCTGCACTGCAGCTACCTGCCGGAACGCGGCCTCGACGACGCCGGGCGCCCGTACTTCACCTTCGCCCAGGGCGAGCCGATGGACCGCCCGGTCACCCCGATCAGCCGCCGCGAACTCCTGCACGGCGGGCTGGTGTTGACCGGACCGGCGCCCGACACGCTGCTCCCGCCGGTCGGCGACGCCGAACTGCACGACCACATCCGGGCCGACCTGCGCGACTACCTCCTGCCGATCACCGCCAAGCCCGAGCCCTGGCAGCAGGACATCTGGGTGGACCACGGCCCGATCACCGCCGCCCGCGCCACCATCACCCTGCGCGACGGCCGGCTGGTCACCAAGCGCGCGGCGATCGACGAACTCCCGCTGCTGGGCGCACCGCAGAGCCTGATCGACGACATCGCCGCCCGCCGCTACGCCACCCCGCTGCCGCTCACCCCCGCCGCCCGCACCGAACGCGCCGACGCCGCCCGCCGGTTCACCCGCACGGCGATCGAACGCGCGCTGCAGGGCTGAACCCGGTGTTCCCGGCCTGACGTCCCGTCAAGACGCCTCGGCGAACAGTGCGGAGAGCCGCGGCAGGCGCGCCGCGGTGTCGGCCGGCGTCCACACCTCGCCCACCGGCTCGGCGTTGACGGGGCTGTCGTGGCCGACCTCGGCGAGCAGGTCCTCCAGGCCGTCCTCCTCGCCGGTGATCCGCTCGTGGGCGTACGCGGCGCAGTAGTCCAGCTCCTCCCAGTCGGGGAAGTCGTGGTTGTCCCAGTCCTGGTAGGGGAGGGCGGCGAGGCGGCGGACGGCGGGCTGGTCGGCCAGGGCGTCCGGGTCGGCCAGCGCGGTGGCGTAGGCGGTGCGGCCGAGGCCGATCAGCCAGGCGTGGAAGTACCACAGGCCGTCGTCGCTGATGCGGCCGCGCTGCACCAGCTTGGCGACGGCCAGGGTGGCCATGGTGTCCAGCGGGGCGCGCACTTCGTCCAGCCGGAGCTGGAACTCCAGCACCTCCTCGACCGGGAGCGTGGCGAGACGCTCCGTCAGCCGCTCCGCCCGCTCGCACTCGGGCCGGCCGCAGCCCAGTTGCTCGTGCTCCGGCCGGATCTCGCGGCTCGCCTCGACCAGTTCCCAGAACCCGTTCACGTCCATGCCGGGCAGCCTCGCACGCGCGGGTGACAGCCGGGCTTGACTTCAAGCGCGCTTCAACAACCAGGATGGCGGGCGGTCAGGAAGTCGAAGCGTGGTCGAGGCGTTGGAGGCGTGATGCGTGCGGTGTGGCTGAGGGAGTTCGGCGGTCCCGAGGTGCTGGTGGCGGGGGAGGCGCCGGACCCGGTGGCAGGGGAGGGGCAGGTGCTGGTCCGGGTCGCCCACGCCAACCTGACCTTCGTGGAGACCCAGTTCCGGGCCACCGGCCTCGGCCCGTTCAGCGCCGGCCTGCCGATGATCCCCGGCAACGGCGTCGGCGGCACCGTCACCGCCGTCGGCCCCGGCGCCGACCCCGGGCTGCTCGGCCGACGGGTCGTCACCTCCACCGGCGGCTCCGGCGGTTACGCCGAACTGGTCGCCGTCCCCGCCGACGGCCTGTTCCCCGTCCCGGACGAGCTGCCGCTCGACGCCGCCACCGCGCTGCTCGCCGACGGCCGGACCGCGCGGCTGCTGCTGGAGACCGCGGGCGTCACCGCGGGCGAGCGGGTGCTGGTCGAGGCGGCAGCCGGCGGTGTCGGCAGCCTGCTGGTCCAACTCGCCGCCACCGCGGGCGCCGAGGTCGTCGCCGCGGCCGGCGGAGCCGACAAGCTCGCCCTCGCCGAGGAACTCGGCGCCCACGAGAGCGTCGACTACCGCACCCCCGGCTGGACGGCAGCCCTCGCCCCCGTCGACCTGGTTCTGGACGGCGTCGGCGGCGAGATCGGCCGCACCGCCTTCACCGCCCTGCGCCCCGGCGGACGGATGCTCAGCTACGGCCTCGCCAGCGGAAGTTGGGCCGGTGTCCCGGACGATCGGGCCACCGCCCGGCAGATCACCCTGCTCACCCTGCGCCCCACCCCCGACCGGATCCGCGCCGCCACCGCCCACGTCCTCGCCGAAGCCGCCGCGGGCCGCCTGCGCCCCGTCATCGGCCAACGCTTCCCGCTGGCCCGCGCCGCCGACGCGCACACCGCCATCGAGTCCCGCTCCACCCTCGGCAAGACCCTGCTGGACGTCGCCCACGAGTGACCCGGCCGGCCGGGTGACGGACCGTCGGCCACCCCGCCCCCGCGTGCAGCAGCATCAGCCGAGTCTGGGTCGCGACGGTCCCGGGCCCGCGCGGACGCAGGTTCCGGATCCTCAACGTCACCCGTACCGGCCCTGCCGACACCACCATGTTGACGTTCCATCAGGGCGACATCCCCTTGGCCGGCGAGCTGATCGCCTCACTCGTGGGCGTGCCCGCCGAGCTGGACGGCGCGGAGCGGGTCTGAGGCGCTCGCGCACCGGGCCGGGACGGCCACGCACCACATCCGACAAGCTGAAAGGCCACCGGGCGGTGGCCACGAGACCACAAGCCGGTGAGCGCCTCTCCAGCTACGTCCGTGAGCGAGGGAGTG
This sequence comes from Kitasatospora sp. NPDC002522, assembly GCF_053595195.1. Taxonomy (NCBI): domain Bacteria; kingdom Bacillati; phylum Actinomycetota; class Actinomycetes; order Kitasatosporales; family Streptomycetaceae; genus Kitasatospora; species Kitasatospora sp. NPDC002522. The sequence continues at coordinate 4,455 of NZ_JBSFXE010000045.1, read as the reverse complement.
ACGGTTCGTCACCCGACTTCGGGCGGTGAGGAGGGCTCGGTGTCCCGAGCTGACGGTCCGTGCTCGGCAGGACGCGGGTCGGCGGGGAAGAAGACGGGGCTGAGCAGGTACGGCACCCGTCCGGGGCCGGGCCGGTGGGCGAGGCGGGGTTGGACGACGGCGAGCAACTCGCCGAGGAGTTCGGCGAGTTCGTCCGGGTCGAGCCAGAGCGTGCCCTGGCGGTAGGAGACCGAGTCGGCAGTGGGGTTCGCGTCCGCGCGGTCGAGGTACGCGTTGAACTCGGCGATGAGGACGGCCATCGCGGCGGCGAAACCGCGGCGGTGGTCGTCGACGGACATGGCCGCGGCCGCCTCGCCGTCGATCGTGGGGCGGTCGCGGCGCAGCCGGTACTGGCGTTCGACCACGTTGCGCACGCGCCGCTCCTGGGCCACTTCGAGGAAGCCGGCCTCCGCGAGCAGGGCCACGTGCCGGTAGACGCTCACCTTCGGGACGTCGGGCAGCCGGGCGGACAGCTCGCCGGTGGTGAGCTCGCGCCCGCCGGAGAGGGCGTGCACCACGCGCAGGCGAACCGGGTGCAGAAGCAGTTCGGCGGTGTCCATGGCGCCACTATTTCATGAGTGATACCGTTATCGAAATTGAAACTGCGGCGGGGGTGGGAGCGGATGAGGCGAGCAGGCGGTCGGGCAGTGGCCGTGAACGGGCACTCCGTCCATGTCGAGGAGTCGGGCCGGGGCACCGACTGGGTGGTCTTCGAGGCCGGGGCGGGCCTGGGCAGGACCAGTTGGGACCTGGTCCTGCCGCGGCTGGCAGACCGGGCCCGACTGGTGGCCTACGACCGGGCCGGGTTCGGCCGCAGCGGCCGGACCTCGGGCCGGCCGGGAATCGACGACCTGGCCGCCGACCTGGTGGCGCTGATCGAGGACGTGGTACCCCCGTCGGCCCCACTGGTGCTCGTCGCGCACAGCATGGGCGGGCTGGTCGCCCGCCGCGCGGTGGACCGCCTGGGTCCGCGGCTGCGCGGCCTGCTGCTACTCGACCCGACACCGGAGAGTTCGCCCGTCTACGACCGGTTCGACCGGACCGCCGCGAAGGTCGACCGCGCGCTCGCCGTCACGCAGGCCCTGGTGCGGTTCCGCCCGCTCGCTCGGATGGCCAGCGGGAACGTCCGGCGGCTGTTCCCGGCCGACACCTACGCGACCATGCTCGCCGAGGACTTCGTCCCCGCGGGGATCGCGCAGACCAGGAAGGAACTCGCGGCCGTGGTCGCCGCGATCCCCCGATTCCGCGCCGAGCCGCCCGGTCTCCCGACCTGTCCGACCGTGCTCCTCTCGCCGTCCCGCCCCGACCGGGGACGGCGGGAGCAGCGCACCGCCATGACCGCCCATCAGCGGCAGTGGGTCGCGACACTGCCGGACGGACGGTTCGAACAGATCGACGCGGGCCACCTCATCCAGGCCGAGCAGCCCGGGATCGTGGCGGAAGCGGTCGCCCACCTCCTCGACCGGGCGACCCCGACCGGCGGCCAGGGGCTTGCCGACGACGCCCGGCCGTCTTGAGGAGCGCGCGGCCGGGTCACGCGTCCGGCGGTACGGCGAACGGGTCCTCAGGAAGGAAGCAGCCGTAATCCGCCAGCGACATCGGGTCGTTGAACACGACCCGCGGGGGAGAGCCCGTCCGCGCGTACCGGCGGTGGCGGGCCGGGCCGTTCGAGCAGCGGGTTCGGTGAGTGGGCCGCCAGCCTGCCGTACCGCTCCAGCAGAGCGAACACGGCGTCAGGGACGTCGCGGACGTGCTCGGCCACGTCCGCCTCCGGGATCTCGGGGTAGAGCTCCAGGAAGGCCTCGCGGGCCGCGGCCAGGAAGCGGTCCGGATCGACCACCACCACGTCCTGCCGGGTCCGCACGCTGATCCTCATGCCCGCCGTCGGCGCCGTCGTCTCGTCCACCGCAGCACGCTACCGCTCGGTCGGAGCCGCCGGTAGCGCGGGCCCGTCCGCGGCGCCGGTCTCCGCACACCCGGCCTGGCCCGGTCGTGGCGACACCACGTATCGTGGCCGGGATCGCCGTGCTGAGCGGCGCCACGGTGAACAGGCACGACGTCGCGCGGGCGGCGGCAACGGGGGCGGTGACCAAGCGGTGGCTGACGAGGCATCGACGGCCGGGCACGGACGGCGGACGGTCGACGAGGAACTGACCGTCAAGCTCCCGCCGAACGGGTTCGCGCTCGAGCAGACGCTCGAACTGCCGCCCGACGCCGACCCGTTCGACCCCGCACTGAGTGGCACCAGAACCATCCCGCTGCCGCCCGGCCACACGCCGGCCGCCGGCACCGCGATCCCGACCGTCCCGCCGCCGCCCAGCGCCCCGCCCGCGATGCCGCCCGCCCCGCCGGTCACCGGCTGGACCGGCGTGATGCCTGCCATCACCATCACCGCACCGCCGCCCCCCGGCACCGCCGCCCGGCCCGCCGCCACAGCGCCCGCAGCGGCCAACGTCCAGGCGTCGCACGGCATCGGCGGCGGCCTGCGCGGCCGCATCCTGGTGATCGAGGGCGGCTACGGCGGCGGCCGCCGCTGGGGCCGCGGCGGCACCGCCCACGCCTCGGTGCTCTCGGCCGCGCTGGCCGGCGTCGCCCCGCAGGTCCTGCTCTCCGCCGACCAGGTCGACGCCGTCCACCTGCCCGGCGCCGCCGACCCGCAGACCGTCCTCGCCCACCTGCGGGCCGCGGCCCGCCACCCCGGACCGCTGCTGATCCACCTCGGCGGCCACCTGATCACCGACCGCCGCGGCGGCCAGCTCTACCTCTCGCTGCGTGAGGCGAAGCCCGCCGACAGCCTGCCGTGGAGCGCCATCGCCACCGAACTGCGGCACCGCGGCAGCGAGTTGGACACCCTGGTGATCGGCGACCTGAGCGCCGACCAGGTGATCTGGCCGCAGCTCTCGGCCGGCGCGGGGCAGCAACTCGCCGACGGCGTCCCGCTCTGGGCCACCGTCAGCCACGACCCCGACCAACTCGGCACCTTCACCCGCGCGCTGATCGAGGCCCTGCAGCGCGGCCGCCCCGGCGCCGAACCACTGCTCAGCCCCGAACTGCTGCGCCAGCAGGTCCACTCGGTGCTGCGCCCCGACACCCTGCTGATCACCGCGCACCCCGCGTACCGCCCCTACTTCCGCAACACCGCCCGCCAACTCGGCCCGGCCGACCCCGCCGCCGACGCAGCTCCGGCGGGCACGCCCGCGGGCACCACGCCCGCCGCCGGCCCGCTGCGGCCCCGCCTCGCCCCCGGCTGGACCCCGCGCGGCCTCGTCTCGCTGCGCAAGCCCGGCGTCCCCGCCACGCCGCCCCGGCCCGCCCGCCCGGTCTCCCTGCGCAAGGGATGCGAACCGCCCCTCGACACCGAGGCGCCCGCCGCCGACGGCGTGCAGCCGACGGTCCGCCTGGGCAAGGACACCGCGCCGCCCGCCGCGGAGGAGACCGGCCGGAGCTCCGCCGCGTCCTGGTACGCGGGCTACCAGGCGGCCGAGGCCGCGGACGCGGTGAGCGTCGTCGACTTCGCCAAGGCGGAGCCCGCAGGCGTCTCCGTATCCGCAGGCGCAACCGCCTCAGCCTCCGACTCCGCAGCCGCCTCCGCCTCCGCGTCCTCGCCCGAGTCGAGCCCGAAGCCGAAGCCCGTGCAGGAGCACAGGCCCGAGCCCGAGCCGTCCGGGATCCCGGCCCGGCACGACCCGGCCGCCTCGACCGTCCCGCTCACCAAGCACGACCCGGCCGCGGCCACCGTCCCGCTCGAGAAGCCCGCGCCGCGCCCCACCGCTGACGTGCCGTCAGCCGCCGCGCCGCCCACCGACTACCTGGAGGCGATCGGCGAGATCGTCCGCAGCGCCGAGGCCGGACAACACGTCACGGCCACCGCGCTCGCCCTCGACCTCGAGGAGCAGGCCGTCGCCGCGCACGGCGCCCTCGCCCCGCTGGTCCTCCAGGTGCGCCAGGTCCGTGCGCACGTCGCCCGGGTGGCCGGACAGCCCGTCCTCGCCGCCGAGCTCTACCGCCAGGTCGCCGCCGCGCTGCTCACCACCGAGGGCCCCGAGCACCCCGAGACCCAGCGTGCCGCGACCAACGCCGAAGCCTGCTGGCGGGCCGTCAAGGACCCCGCGGAGGCGATCAGGATCGCCCCGGACATCATCGAACTCCGCGCCTACCTGCCCGGTCCCGAGAACCGCAAGCTGCGCGCCGCCGAACGCTACCTGCGCCAACTCGCCGACCGGAAGGCCAACGCGGCCCTGTAGGCCGCACCCCGAACCGCAGAGCGCAAAACCGGAAGCGAGTCGCAAGCCGGAAACCGGCAGCGGGGGGGGGGGGGGGGGCCGGCCCCCCCCCCCCCCCCACCGGGGAGGCGGACCACGGCACACCCCCCCCGCGGGTCGGGGGGGGGGGAGGGGACCCCGGGGGGGCCGCGGG
>NZ_JBSFXE010000044.1:0-65631 GCF_053595195.1 Kitasatospora sp. NPDC002522 | reverse complement strand
GGGGTCGCCCCGGACACGCGCGGAGGGGATGGTGCGGGCTGCGAGCCCGCACCACCCCCTCCGAGATGTTCAGCGCTGACGCCGGGTCAGACGGCCAGGCCGGCCGCGCCCTCGGTCGGCAGGTCGCCGGCCTTCGCCTTGATCACGAAGACCGCCGTCACCAGGGCGACCACCGAGAACGCCACGCCCACCACGAAGGCGTGCGAGATGGCGTACGACAAAACGTCGTTGGCCCAGCTGCTGCCGAGCGGGAAGGAACCATTCTGCTGGAGGTAGAGCTTCTGCTCCGGGGTGGCGTTGGCCATGAAGTCCGCCGCCTGCTTCCCGGCCTCGGAGGTCGCCGCGTTGGCGAACACCGTGGTCAGGATCGAGAGGCCGACCGAACCGCCGATCTGCTGCACCGAGTTCAGCAGGCCGGAGGCGGCGCCGGTCTCGTGCGCGGCCACGCCGGCGACCGCCATCAGCATGACCGGGACGAAGATCAGACCCATGCCGAAGCCGAAGGTGACCGTGGGGCCGAGGACACCCGCCACGTAGCTGCTGTCCGCGTTGGTCTGGGTCAGCCACGACAGGCCCACCGTCACCAGCACCGCGCCGCCCGCCATGAACGGCTTGGGGCCGAGCTTGACCTGGAAGGTCGAGGCGAGCTGGGCCGCGATGATGATCGCGACGCTGATCGGCAGGAAGGCCACACCGGCCATCAGCGGGGAGTAGCCGAGCACGCGCTGCACGAAGAGCGTGACGTAGAAGAAGATGCCGAACATGGCCGCGGCCAGGCAGAGCATCATGATCAGGCCGCCGGTGCGGTTGCGGTCGCGGAACAGCTGCAGCGGCGTGATCGGCTGGGCGGTGCGCCGCTCGATCACCACGAAGGCGACCAGCAGCGCCGCGCCGACCGCGAGGGAGGCGATCGTGACGCCGTTGCCCCAGCCCGCCTTCGGGTCGGCGGCGTGGATGAAGCCGTAGACCAGGCTGACCAGGCCGAGCGTCGACGTCAGCGCACCGGGCAGGTCGAAGGTGCCGGGCTGGCGGTCGGACTCGTTGATGTACCGCGGCGCGGCGTAGGCGATCAGCGCGGCGATCGGCACGTTGACGAAGAAGACCCAGCGCCAGTTCAGGTACTCGGTGAGCAGGCCGCCGGCCAGCAGGCCGATCGCGGCGCCGGAACCCGCCACCGCCGAGAAGACGCCGAACGCCCGGTTGCGCTCCGGGCCTTCCTTGAAGTTGGTGGCGATCAGCGCGAAGGCCGTCGGTGAACAGATCGCACCGCCGATGCCCTGCAGCGCACGGGCGGCCAGCAGCATGCCGCCGTTCTGCGCGAAGCCGCCGAGCAGCGAGGCGAGGCCGAACAGCAGCACGCCGACGATGAACACCCGGCGGCGGCCGAGGATGTCGCCGGCCCGACCGCCGAGCAGCAGCAGGCCGCCGAAGGTCAGGGTGTAGGCGTTGATCACCCAGGACAGGTTGGTGGTGGATAAGTGCAGTGCGTCCTGGATGTGCGGCAGCGCGATGTTCACGATCGTCGCGTCGAGCACGACCATGAGCTGGGTGGCCGCGATGACGGTGAGGGTGATCCCCTTGTTCTGGTTCGCCCCACCGGATGGAGCCGTTTTGCTGAGCGTGTCTGAGATAGCCACTGTTGTTCCCCCTGCTGGCTACTGCTGTTTCGGAAGGTGCTTGCGATCCGGGTGAAGCTCGACCTGGCATCGGTCAACGGACCCGTTCACCGAATGCCGGGCGTGGCGGCCGGTCCCCGAGGCGGACGCAGCCGTTCCCGGCGGTGGACGACCGCGTCACGGCCGCCGTGGCGTCCACTCTTGCACTCCCTACTGACATCGCCGATCTCGGGTCCGCACGCGGGGAGTTGACGCAGGTCACCGGGCGCACCCCGACCGCCGCTGCCGCCACGGCGCGGATCGGGACGCGGGCGCCCGCGCCCGGCGGCGTAGGCTGAACGGTGCAGGAGGTGCCACCCGCGGGCAGCCCCCCGCATCGTCACCCAGCCTCACCGAACGGACCGCGCCGATGCCCTACGACCCCCCGACCCACTCGGTCGAGCGTTCGCTGCGCCGGGCCGGAGCGCGCGTGGTGGTCGGGCTGGACGAGGTCGGCCGCGGTGCCTGGGCCGGGCCCGTCATGGTCGGCGCGGCGATCACCGGCCTGCGCCGTCCGCCCGAGGGCCTGACCGACTCCAAGCTGCTCACCGAGCGCCGCCGCAACGCGCTCGCCCCCGTCCTCGCCGACTGGGTCACCGCGTACGCGCTCGGTTCCGCCTCCGCGCAGGAGTGCGACGAGTTGGGGATGACCGCCGCGCTGCGACTGGCCGCCGTCCGCGCGCTGGAGGCACTGCCGGTCGAGCCGGACGCGGTGATCCTGGACGGCAAGCACGACTACCTGGGCGGGCCGTGGAAGGTCCGCACGGTCATCAAGGGCGACCAGTCCTGCGTCTGCGTCGCCGCCGCCTCGGTGCTCGCCAAGGTCGAGCGCGACCGGCAGATGGCGGAACTGGGCGTCGGCCACCCGGCGTTCGCCTTCGAGGAGAACGCCGGTTACCCCTCGCCGGTGCACCGCGCCGCGCTGGAGGAACTCGGGCCGACCGAGCACCACCGGCTCTCCTGGGCCTACCTCGACGCCCTGCCGCGGTGGAGCCACCTGAAGCGGCAGCGCACCCCGGCCGAGGCCGTCGGCGAGCAGCTCTCGCTCGGATTCTGACGGCGTCCGGAGGGCCTTCGGCGGACCGGGTGTTGACGGTTCGTCAGCATTCATCCGACCGTCATCCGGACGTTGTCGCGCCCGGTCGTGTGGCACGCCACACTTCCAACTGGTGGGGTGCCCGTGCGCATCCGACCGGCATTTGATAGACATCCGGGTATGCCTGTCTTCCCCGAGGAGCCGGAGATTCACGAGACGATCCCGGGCCCCGGCGTTCCCCTTCCCCACAAGTCGGACGCACCTGCCCCCCGTATGCCTTCCGCCACCGCCGTCGCCGCGCCCGTCCCGGGTCCCCGACCCGGCCCGCCGCGCCCCGCACCGCCCCGTGCGGACCGGCCCGTTCCCGGACCCCGGCCCGCCGCCCGTCCCAAGCCCGGACCGGCGCCGCGGTCCAACCGCCCGACGGTGGAGCTGTTTTCGGTCTCCGCCGCCGATGCGCTGGACCGCGCCGACGAGGCGGTGGACGCGCTGCTCGAAGCCGGCCGGCTCCCCGGCGACGTGCTGGTCCTGACGGTCGGCGAGGCGCACCCCTGGCAGCAGCACGAGCTGAGCTTCGGCGAGGAGAGCTACTGGGGCCAGCTCGCCGACGGCGGCGACGTGTTCTACGCCGACGCCGCCGCGACCCGTCCGCTGCGGCGCGACGTGGTGGTGCTGGTGGTCAACGAGGGCCGGGCCGACCGGGTCGCCGCGGCGGCGCGCAAGGCGCTGGAGCGGGCCGCCAAGCTGCTGGTGGTCTGCGGCGAATCGGAGATCGTCGGACCGCTGTTCGCCTGATCGTCCGCCGTCTGGCCGCTGGTGGTCTGGCCGCTGGTGGTCTGGCCGTTGGGGGCCGGGTCGGTGGGGGTCTGGCCGTTCACTTGGTCTGACTGCGCTTGGCCTGACTGCTCTTGGTCGGACTGCTCTTGGCCGGCCGGTGGCCGGTCGGACCGCAGGTAGCCGGGTGGCGGGAGTTCGGTGACGGTGTGGAGCGGGCCGAGCGTCCAGGAGCCCGAGTGCGGGTTCCGGCCGCGCCGCCCGTCCCCGATCGACTGCCAGCCGGCCGGCGTGAGCGTCAGGTAGGAGCCGCAGCGCAGGCCGTGCAGTTCGGCGGCCGCGCGCAGTGCCCACATCCAGGCGCCGTCCTGCTCGGTCCAGCCCGGGCGGCCGTCGCGGCAGCGCAGCAGGACCGCGGCGCGGCTGGGCGCGGCGCGCTTCAGGTCGTGCGGAGTGATCCGGCGGAGCTGGGTGAGCAGTGCGTTGCGGTGCTCCCAGCCGTCGCCGAGCTGCGGCCGGACCGCGAAGGAGGCGGAGGCCACCACCCGCTGCTCCGGATCGAGCACCGCGACCACGGTCGTCCCGGGCTTCGGCAGGTGGCGCTGGTGCAGCTCGGTGACGAACTCGCGCGGCGCCCGCAGCAGTGGCACGCCGAGGCCGGTCCAGTCCGCCAGGGCGATCGTCCGCGAGTTGTCGCAGGGAGAAGGACCTCGGTCGATGCCGTTGATCACGGTCCTCCTTCCCGGGCCCGTGACGCCGGAGCGTACGAGCGTATGCCGAAGGCCGGGTCCGACGGACCAGGCTCTGGATACCTTCCAATTCTCAGGTCACAGCGGGTCGAGCGGCAATGATGAAATGACGAACGCCGCCCGAAAGTCGCGCTTCTGCCGGATATGTCCCGCCCCTACGGCTGGGCCGTTCGGCTGATCGGGCGGGAACCGGCGGGTGTACTGGCTGGAACTTTCAGATGTACACGATGCTACCGCCGGGTTCTTCGGGACCTGAGGAGCGGCTCGCGCGCGGATGATCAACGATTCCCCGCCGGCGCCGTTGTCGGGCTTCGGATGGTCACCCCCGCTCGGGTCCCGGGCCCAGCCCTGCGCGTGCCGGTCCTGGGTGCTCGCCCTGTCCCCGGACCGTCAGTCGGTTACTCCGACCGCCCGTCGGCGCCTACACCTCTCCCGGACCGCCAGTCGGCTGCTCCGACTGTTTGCCGGTGCTTCAGCCTCGCCCGGGTCGTCCGCCGGCTCGTCCGGCCGTCCGCCGGTGCTCACCCGCGGACCGCCAGGACGAGGGGGAGTACCGCGGTGGCACCGGCCTGCCGGAGTAGGCGGGCGGCCACGGTGAGGGTCCAGCCGGAGTCCACCAGGTCGTCGACCAGCAGCACCGGGCCGGGGTTCGCGGCGAGGGCCTCGGTCAGCGCGGGCGAGAGGGCGAGCGCGCCCGCGACCGAGCGCAGCCGCTGGGCGCTGTTGCTCCGCGGACCGTGCGGGGGCTGGCCGGTGGCGTACTCGATGCGGCCGAGCAGCGGCATCCGGCCGACCGACGCCAACTGCCCGGCCAGGCTGGCCAGGAGCTCCGGACGGGTGGCGGAGTCCAGCGCGACCACGCCGACCGGTCGGTCCAGGCGCTCGCCGTTCGACCCGGCCGGGCCCGCCCAGCCGCCCGGGCCGCGGGCCCAGTCGGCGACCACGCCGACCAGCGCGTCCAGCACCTCGCGGGGGATTGGGCCATCCGGGGCGCGCTCGTCCAGCAGGGCACGGAGCCGACCACCCCAGCCGATGTCGGAGAGCCGCCCGAGGGCGCGGCCCGGCTCGGCCTGCTGGGTGGCCGGGATCCGGCCCTTCAGCGGGATGCCCAGCGACTCCATCCCGGTCGGCCACATCCGCCTGGTGTCGAAGGAGACACCGGGCCGGCCGAGCGCGGCGCGCGCCGCGTCCAGCGCTTCGGCAGTGACCTCGGGGGAGTGCTTGGGCGGGGCGCACCGGTCGCACCGGCCGCAGGGCGTGGCCTCCGGGTCGTCGAGCTGTCGACGCAGGAACTCCATCCGGCAGCCCTCGGCTGACACGTAGTCACGCATCGCCTGCTGCTCGGCCTCGCGGGCCCGGGCGACCTTGGCGTAGCGCTCCGCGTCGTACTGCCACGGCCGACCTGTGAACTCCCAGCCGCCGCGCACCTTGCGGACCGCGCCGTCCACGTCCAGCACCTTGAGCATCGTCTCCAGCCGGGTGCGCCGGAGGTCCACCGCAGTCTCCAGCGCCGCGGTGGAGAGCGGGCGGCCGGCCTCGGCCAGCGCGTCCAGCGTGCGGCGGACCTGGTCCTCGGCGGGGAAGCCCAGCGAGGCGAAGTACCGCCAGATCGCCTCGTCCTCCCGGCCGGGGAGCAGCAGGACCTCGGCCCGGTCCACTCCGCGGCCGGCGCGGCCGACCTGCTGGTAGTAGGCGATCGGGGAACTCGGTGAGCCGAGGTGGACCACGAATCCGAGGTCCGGCTTGTCGAAGCCCATGCCGAGTGCGGAGGTCGCCACCAGTGCCTTGACCCGGTTCTCCAGCAGCGCCGACTCGGCCTCGCGGCGCTCGGCGTCCTCCGTGCGGCCGGAGTAGGAGGCGACCGGGTAGCCGCGGCCGCGCAGGAACTCGGTGACCTCCTCGGCGGCGGCGACCGTCAGTGTGTAGACGATGCCGGAGCCGGGCAGTTCGGCGAGGTGGTCGGCCAGCCAGGCCAGCCGGTGCGCCGGGTCGGGCAGCGCCATGACGGCCAGGCTGAGACTCTCCCGGTCCAGCGGGCCGCGCAGCACCAGGGCCCGCTCGTCGCCGGCACCGGTGCCGAGCTGCTCCGCGACGTCCGCAGTGACCCGGGCGTTCGCGGTCGCCGTGGTGGCCAGCACGGGGACGCCGGGGGAGAGCTCGGCCAGCATGGTGCGCAGCCGCCGGTAGTCGGGGCGGAAGTCGTGGCCCCAGTCCGAGATACAGTGCGCCTCGTCGACCACCAGCAGGCCGGTGGAGGCGGCCAGTTTGGGCAGCACCTGGTCACGGAAGTCGGGGTTGTTCAGCCGCTCCGGGCTGACCAGCAGCACATCGACCCGCCCGTCGGCGACCTCCTGCTGGATCTCCGCCCACTCCTCCGGGTTGGCCGAGTTGATGGTGCGGGCTCGAATGCCCGCGCGGGCGGCCGAGTCGACCTGATTGCGCATCAGTGCCAGCAGCGGGGAGACGATCACGGTGGGCCCCGCGCCGCGGGCGCGCAGCAGCGCCGTGGCGATGAAGTAGACGGCGGACTTGCCCCAGCCGGTCCGCTGGACCACCAGGGCCCGGCGGCCGTCGACCACGAGTGCCTCGATCGCCGTCCACTGGTCCTCGCGCAGCGCGGCGCTCGGCCCGGCGAGCTCGCGCAGCACGGATTCCGCCGCGGCTCGGACGGCGGCGCGGTCGGCGGGGGTGGTGGGGTGGAGCTCGCGCGTCTGCATGGGGTCATGGATACCGCGCGCGGCGGACAGACCGCGAATGCCGGGCTGTGGATAACTCGACGTCGGTCGGATGAAATACCATGAGAAGGCGGTATCCCGGTGAGGATTGGGCCATTTGCGGGAGCAAATGCTGAACCCCCCGGTTTATCCACAGGGAAGCGGAAATGTCGGCCGGCGGATCGCTTCCGGGGCCAGGCTTCCGGCCATGACCGCAGACGACCGCACCACCACGCCCGCCCCGCTCCCCGGCCACCTCCCGGTCCGGCTGCGCGGCCCGGCCGACATGGCCGAGATGCTCCCGTACCTGTTGGGCTTCTTCCCCGACGACAGCATCGTCGCGGTGGGCCTGCAGGGCCCCGCGCTGGACCAGGGCGGGGTGATCCGGATCGACATTCCGGACGACCCCGCGCACTGGGAGCGCGTTGCCACCGAATCCGCCCGGCTGCTGATCGAGCTCTCCGAGCAGCGAGATCGGCGCCCTGCCCAAGTCCTGCTGTACGTGTGCCGCGATCCCGCCGGGGGAGACCCGGCGCCCGAGGGCGGCCGGGCCGTGCTGACGGCGCTCAGTCCGCTGGCCGGCGCGCTCGCCCGGGCCTTCGAGGCCGAGCAGGTGATCGTCAAGGAGTCGCTGTGCGTCTCCGGCGGTCGCTGGTGGTCCTTCCTGTGCACCGGAGTCGACTGCTGTCACCCCGACGGCACTCCGGTCCGCGCGGCGCACCAACCCAGCCCGCTCGCGGTCGCGGCCACCTACGCGGGGCTCGCCCCGCGCGGCAGCCGCAAGGCGATCGTGGCCGGCCTCGCCGCGGTGGGCCCGCCGCTCGCCGAGGTCCAGCGCCGCGCCCTGGAGGACGCCGGACCGCCGTTCATCCGCGAACTCGCCGGCCCGGGCGGCCGGTACGCCGCGGTCGAGCGCACCGCCGAGCTCCTGGCCAGCGCCATGGCCGAGTTCCGCACCGGAGCACGCGAGCTCGACACCAGGCGGACGGCCCGGCTGCTGGTCGGCTTCCAGGACAAGCTCGGTCGGGACCGCGCCGCCGAGTACGCCGAACCCAACGAACTCGCCGTCGCCCAGCGGCTGTGGCGGTTCCTCATCCAGCGCTGCGTCGACCCCTTCGAGCACCTGGCCGCCCCGCCGATGACCCTGCTGGCCTGGACGTCCTGGCTGGCCGGAGACCTCGCCACCGCGCGGGTCGTGCTCGCCCGCGCCCTGGAACTGGAACCGGACTACACCCTGGCCCAACTCCTCTACGAATCCCTGAACTCCGGCCTCGCCCCGGAGGCCCTGCACCGCATCGTCCGCCGCGAACGAGCCGCCCGCCTGCGCCACCTGCCCGTCCCCCACCACCCGCCGGGCACGGACGGCGAGACCGGACCCGCGACTCCGGATGGCGACGACGCACTGGACCGATCCGACCGGCCTGACCGACCGGACCGGCCTGACCGACCGGACCGATCCGACCGGCCTGACCGGCCTGACCGGCCTGCGGTACCGACCGACCCGGCTGGACCCGCGGTGGCTGCACCTGCCGTGCCCCATACGTCCGCCGCTGCCGTGCCCGACGTGCCAGAGCCTGCGGGTCCCGACGCACCCGAACCCGCTGTGCCTGACGCACCCGAACCCGCTGTGCCTGACACGCCCGCACCGGCTGTGCCTGACACGCCCGCACCGGCTGCGCCCGAAACGCCCGCACCTGCCGTACCCGATCCGTCGGATCCGGCGAGGCCGTGCCCGCCGGGAGGCGTCGCGGCTCGTTCACCCGTGCGCAGGCTGCGCCCGCGCACGCACCTGGTCGAGCAGGCCAGGCACCGCAGCCCCCGCGCGGGGGCCAACCGACACCACCGCAACGGAGGTTGACTGTGCGTAGCCTCGACACCCGGCCGTGCGGGGAGCGGCTAGACCTCGCCGCGCGCCATCCGGATCAGCCGGTCGAGCACCTGGCCGTTGCTCACCCGGACCCCGTCGTGCTCCCACTCGTTGGTGACCCACGTCCGCACCCGGGCCACCGCGTCCGCGGTCTCCAACGAGTGCGCCGTGTCCACGTACATGTCGTCGTGGTACACCGCCGCGTACACGGGCACCCGGTTCGCCGCAAGGCGCTCCAGGTCGTACAGGTCGGGCCAGTCGGTGCGCTCGGCGAGCAGCTGCGCGGTCTCGCGCAGCGGGCGCAGCGCCGGGTCGCTCTCGAACATCCAGGGGTAGATCATCTCGCCGGTGAAAAGCACCGGGCGGTCCGCGGTGAGCGCCGCCTCGGCGTCGAACTCCGGGAACTCCTTGCGCACCCGCTCCGCCGACCAGTCGGTGGCACCGGCGTCCACCGAGCGCTGACCGTAGATCGACTCGTGCAGCACGGCGTAGAGCGGGCCCTGCGCGAAGGAGAGCTGCGCCTGCGCGCCGGCCAGGAAGGTGTCCGAGAGCTCGGGGCCGTCCGGGCCATCCACCCACGCCTCCTCCAGCAGGTAGTGCAGCGCGTAGGAGCCGCTGCCGCTGCCCAGCATCAGGCCGAGCGCCTGGAAGGCGCGGACGGTCAGCGTCCCGCCGTCCGGCAGCGTCGCGGGCCGTTCGGCGAGGTGCGCGGCGATTCGCCGTACCGTCGCCACGTCCTCGGGGAAGCGGGCGTAGTGCCCGGCGTTCTTGCGGGCGACCCGCGGGTAGGCGGCGCGGTAGACCTCGTCCGCCGAGCGGCGCAGCCCGGCCAGGCCACCGGTGACGAACGCCTCTCGCAGTCCCTCCGGGGCCAGCGAGAGGTAGGTCAGGGTGCAGAAGCCGCCGAAGCTCTGACCGAGCAGGCTCCAGGTGCCCTCGGCACCGAGCAGCTGACGGCGGATCAGCTCGGCGTCCCGGACGATCGAGTCGGCCCGGAAGTGCGCCAGGTACGCGGCCTGCTGCCGGGCGTCGCCGCGGCGGGCCAGGGTCTGCCGGGTGGCCGGGGTGGAGCGGCCGGTGCCGCGCTGGTCCAGCAGCAGCACCCGGTAGTCGTCGAGCGCCCGGGTCAGCCAACCATCGCGTCCCAGCGGCCGGTTGGCCTTGCCGCCCGGGCCGCCCTGCAGGTAGACCAGCCACGGCAGCTCGTCGTGCTCGCGACCGGCGGCCACCACCTCGCGGGCGTAGACCTTGATGTGCTCGCCGTCCGGCGCGCCGTGATCCAGCGGGACCCGGAACTGGTGGTCGGTGGTGACGATTCCGGGCAGGCGGTTGCGGGTGGACATGCAACTCCTTGGTGCGAGCTGGTCACAGGTGGGACGCGACACCGACCGCCGGGGTCACCGGTGCGGTCGTCGCCGTCCCCGCACCGTATCCTGACGGCGGACAGGAGCCGCCGGGGGGCGTCCGCCACGTGTGGAGTACCCCGATCGGCACCACGACACAGCGGGCACCGCGAGTGTCGGCCGCAGACCGCCGATCGACCGTCGGCGCGCGGCCGCATCCGACCGGAGGCCCGCCGGACAGGCGTGACCTGGGGCAGGTGTGGTGCGTTCAACCTGCGGAGCGCCGCTACCTGTACCGACACCGCCGGGCTGAACACGGCCCGGCCGACCGTGTCGGGAACCGGCCACGCGTCGTTCGACCCGGCGCGGCCGGACCTCGGGCGGCACTGGCGTCCAGGCCGGGACACCACCCCGGTCCGGGCGGAACACCGGCGGTCCGGGCCCATCCGCGTCGGAGCCGCGTGTCCTGGCGGCAGAGCAGCACTGACCGCTATCGAGCACGCTCACGGTCGGCCGAGCCCCCAGTCGCCGGCCGACCGAGGGGAGGAGAGCCCGGTGACCGACCCAAGGCCACCCCACGCAGCGTCCCATCCGCTGCCGCCCACCAACTCGCCCGCCGGCGACGCCGACGCGTTCACCGGCGCGCAGGCCTCCGCTGTGCCGCCCCGCCCTGCCACGCCTCCGAACCCGTACTCGGCCGCCCCACCCGGCGCACCGTCAGAACCCGCTCCCACCTACCGGACGCCGGGCACCGCCCCCACGGTTCCCCCCACCCCCGGCCACGGAGGCGCGCCCTACGGCACCCCCGGCACCCCGCCCTACGGCACGCCGACCGGTGGACCCCACGGCCCTGGCGGCTCTGGTGGCCCTGGCGGACCGTCACCGTACGGCACCCCGCCGTACGGCACGCCCTCCGGCGGTCCGGGCTACCCGCCGGGCGCCACCCCGCCGTACGGGACACCCGGCAGTGGCGCGGCGTACCCGCCCGGTGCTCCCACCGGCACCACGCCGCCGTACGGCACCACCGTGCCGCCCGGGGCCACCCGCCCCGGACCCGGAGCCGCGCGCGGCGGCCCGGGCGCGCCCCGCCCCGACCACGCGTCAGCTCCGTTTGGCGGCGCAGGCGTTGGTCCGGCCGGAGGCGCCTCGCTCGGTGCCGGCCCGGCCCGACCGGCGGCGCAGCCGACGCCGCCCCGTCCGCAGCCCTCCGCCGCGCACGACGTGATGTGCGTGAACGCGCCGGGCATGGCGGTCTCCGGTCCGGACGGTCAGCTGCGCGGGCAGGGGCTGCACGGCTTCTTCCGGCACGGCGTGCGCACCGTGGCCCGGATGGAGCTGAGACTGGGCGGTATGGAGCCACTGTCGCTGCAGGGCACCCTGACCTCTGCGGCCGCCGCCCGCTTCGTCGGCGCGGTGCGGGTGCCCGGCGACCTCGACCCCGATCCGGCGCTGACCGTGGAACGGCTCCGGCACGCCGACGGCGCGGAGACGGTGACGGTCCGCAACACCGGCGCCCGCCCGGCCCGGCTGCCGCTGGAGATCGCGGTCGGCACCGACCTCGGCCTGCTCACCGACATCGCGGCGGGCCGCCGCTCCGCCGACCTGCCGGGTCAGGTGCAGTCGGCCGGACTCCGTTGGGCCGGCCACGGCCGGGCGGCCAGCGTGAGCGCCCGCCCCTCGCCGCACGCGGTGCTTGCCGGAGCCGGTGTGCTCCGCTGGGACCTGGAGATCCAGCCGGGCGCCCGCTGGTCCGTAGAGCTGCGTGCCGAACTGGAGACCCCGCCCTCGACCGGCCGCCCGCCGACGGGGCGGGGCCCGGGCGTTCCGCTGCCCTGGTCCGAGCCCGAGGTCCGCGCCGACGACCGCCGCGCCGCGCGGCTGGTCAACCGTGCGCTGGACTCGCTCGGCGGCCTGCTGCTCGCCGACGCCGACCGGCCCACCGACCTCTACACCGCCTCGGGCGCGCCCTGGCGGTTCGGTCTCACCGCCGCCGACGCACTCTGGGCAGCCCGGATGGCCCTGCCGCTGGGCACCCGCCTCGCCGCCGGCACCCTCCGCGCGGCGGCCCGCCGCCAACACCTCGCCCCCGCCCCCTCCACCCGTCCGGCGGTCTCCCGCCCGACGCCGCCCGTCGGCGAGGTGCCGCCGCTCTCCGGCGACGGGGCCGGTCCCTCAGCGCCTCAACCGGGCGATCCGGCCAACGGGGTGTCAGTTCCGGCTGCCGCGAACCCGAACGGCGACGGTCCCGCCGCCACGCCGGCTTCGGTACCGGCTCCCGCACCCGCCGCCGCGCCGAGCGGTCAGACGATGGACGGGGTGATCCCCGGACCGCTGCGGCATGGCGGTCCGGAGCTCCCGGCGACCTGCACCGCCACCGAGGCGACCTTGCTGTTCGTCACCGTGCTGGCCGAGGCGTGGCGTTGGGGCCTGCCGCGTGCCGAGGTGGCCGAGCTGCTGCCCGCCGCTGAGCGCGCGCTCGGCGCGCTGAAGGCCGGCGTGGTGGAGGGACCGGACGGACCGGTGGGCTTCGTCACCGACTTCGGTCGCCCCGCCGAGGAACGGGCCGGGCGTCCGGGCGTGGCCAGGTGCGAGGTACAGGCCCAGGCGCACCGCGCGGCACTGCAGGGTGCGGACCTGCTCGAGGCGTTCGACCGGCCCGGTGCGGCGGAGTGGCGCAGCTGGGCGGCGGACCTCCGGGACCGGTTCCGCGAGGAGTTCTGGATCGACGACCTGTCCGGTGGCCGCCCGGCCGCGGCCCTGCTGGCGCAGGACCGGCCGGTGCCGGCGCTCGCCTCCACCCTGGTGCACCTCTTCGACGTCGGCCTGGCCGCCGAGGGCAAGATGCACGAGGGCCTGCTCGACCGCGAACAGGCCCGGCTGCTCGCCCAGCGCCTGGTCACCCCGGAGCTCGACTGCGGCTGGGGCCTGCGCACGCTCAGCGCCAAGTCGCCGCGGTTCAACCCGCTCGGGCATCGCAGCGGTTCGGTGCGGGTGCAGGAGACGGCCCTCGCGGTGAGCGGCCTGGTCGACGCCGGTTTCGAGCGCGAGGCCGAGATACTGCTGGAGGGCCTCCTGGAGGCGTCCGCGCACTTCGACGGCCGCCTGCCCGAGATGTACGCCGGCGAGCAGAAGGTCGCCGACTGCCCGCCGGTGCCCCACCCGGCCGCGTGCCGCCCGGCCGCGGTCTCCGCAGCCGCCGCGGTGCACCTGGTCCTCTCGCTGGCAGGCGTCCGGCCTGACGTCCCGTCAGGTCGGGTGGTGACCCGCCCGGCGAGCACCGCCCCACTCGGCGAACTCCAACTCACCGGCCTCCGAGTCGCAGGCGAACCCTTCTCGGTCCGGGTCAGCCGGATCGGCGTCGCGGTCGTGGAGGAGGCGGCACCGGCACTGCAACTCGCCGCACGCTAGCCGCCCGGGCCGGGCGCCGCGCCACCCTGCGGCCCGACCACCCGCCACCCTCCGGCCGTCGCCGCCCCACGCCAGGGTCCGACTGCGCGGCGGCCCACACCCGTCCCAGTGTCCGCCGACCCCAGCCATCCGTCCGTTCCGGCATCCGCCCGTTCCAGTGTCCGCCCGCCCCGGGGCCCGCCGACCCCCGTGTCCGTCCGCCGCCCCTCGCGTCCGCGCGTCGCCGCGCGCCTGCCCCTCGCGCCCGCCCCCTCTCGCCCCCTCTCGCTCCCTCGCGCCCCGCATCCCGCGTGCGGGAATCGCGTCCGGTGGGCCCGCAAGGCCGTGGTCTGTGATTATCGTCAGAGAGACGACTAAGATCAGCGCCATGTCGCGTTATGACCCGTCAGCCTTCCCCCCGTTCGCAGTCACGGTTGACCTGGTCGTGCTGACGGTGCGCGAGCACGCGCTGTGCGCGTTGCTGGTGAAGCGCGGCGAGGCCCCGTTCAAGGGGTACTGGGCGTTGCCGGGCGGGTTCGTGCGCCCGGACGAGGGCCTGGCGGAGGCGGCGTCCCGTGAGCTGGCGGAGGAGACCGGGCTGCGCGCGCAGTCGGCTCCCGGCCAGCCGGTGGCCGGCCAGACCCCGGCGGGTGCGCACCTGGAACAGCTGGCCACGTACGGCCACCCCCAGCGTGATCCCCGGATGCGCGTGGTGAGCGTGGCCTACCTGGTGCTCGCCCCCGACCTGCCGACCCCGCGTGCGGGCGGCGACGCCAGCAGTGCCCGCTGGGCCCCGGTGGGCGAACTGCTCAACCAGGCCCCGGTCGACGGCATGCCGCTCGCGTTCGACCACGGCCAGATCCTGGCGGAGGGCGTGGAACGCGCCAGGTCGAAGATCGAGTACTCCTCGCTGGCGACCGCCTTCTGCCCGCCCGAGTTCACCGTCGGCGAGCTGCGCCGGGTGTACGAGGCGGTCTGGGGCGTGGTGCTGGACCCCCGCAACTTCCACCGCAAGGTCACCGGTACCCCCGGCTTCCTCCTCCCCTCCGGCGGCACCACCACCCGCCAGGGCGGCCGCCCGGCCCAGCTCTTCACGGCCGGCGGCGCGACAGTCCTCAACCCCCCGATGCTCCGCCCGGAGGCCTGACCGGCACCTCGACCGGAGGCCTGACCGAAGGCCTGGGGCCCCGGGGCTGCGCCACCGCCCCCGACTGCGCTGCGGCGGACGGCTGGTGACGGTCCGTGAGATTCGCGCCAGGGACCCGGTGGTGGTGTCCCCTGTTCGGGTGAGGTCGGCGCTAACACCGCCCACGACCCATCCGGAATGCCCGGTTTCGTCGGCTCCGCACCCTACTGTGCTGGCTCAGGAACGGCGGACATCCTCCGGTCTGCGAGCGGTCGAGGGAGCGGGCGACGATGATCCAGATCACCGGACTGACCAAGGTCTACCGACGGGCGCGCCCTCCTGCGGTACTCGACCTGACGTTCGACGCTCGGCCGGGCATGGTCACGGCGTTGCTCGGCGACGAGGGCGCGGGCAAGAGCACCGCGCTGAGGCTGATGGTGGAACTGGAGCGCGGTCACGGGATCACGCTGTTCGACGGCCGCACCTACCGGCGGATCCGTCGGCCGGAGCGGGAGGTCGGACTGCTGCTGCCGTCGGGGCGTCCGGAGGCCGGGCACCCGGGGCTGCGCGCCCGTGCGCACCTGCGGATGCTGGCCGGTACCGCCGGAGTCCCGGCGAAGCGGGCTGACGAACTGCTGGAGCAGACCCGGCTGGCGGCAGTCGCCGACCACCGGATCGGCACCTTCTCACCGGGCATGCACCGCCGCCTGGCACTGGCCGCCGCCCTGCTCGGCACGCCTTCCGCGCTACTGCTGGACGCCCCGACCGAGGGCCTGTCACCACGGAACGAGGAGTGGTTCCACGCCTTCCTGCGGTCCTTCGCGGTGGCCGGCGGCACCGTCCTGCTGACCACCCGGTTCCCGCAGGAGGCCGCCACGCTCGCCGACCGGGTGGTCACCCTCGATCAGGGCCGGTTGGCGGCGGACCAGCCCGTGGTGGAGTTCCGCCGCACGCGGTTGCACCCCGAAGTCGCGGTCCGCGGCCCGCAGATGTCCCGGCTCGCGGACCTGCTGACCGGCCAGGGCGCCCAGGTCAGGCGGGACGGCGGCGCAGGTCTCGCGGTCAGCGGCATCGGCCGGACCGAGATCGGCGAACTCGCCTACCGCAACGGCATCCTGCTGCACGAACTGGCCGACAAGGTGGTGGAGCGCCCGGTCTCCTACCCGGCCACGCTCCCCGCCGGCTCCGGCCGCTCCGGCCAGGTGCGGATCCGTACGACCCGTCAGGAGCCGGACGACGCCGCCCGATCAACGGCCCCGGACCTGCGCCCGGTCACCGCCCAGCCCCGCCCCGCCGGCGTCGCCCGCCCGACCACCCCCGACCCCGACCACTACGGCGAGCCCGACCGCAACGACCGTAGCCACAACGACGAGCACCGGCCGAAGACGTCCGAGCCGCCCCACCGCCCGCTCGATCACCGTGGCCTGCAGGCCGGCCGCTGGGCCGCCGCCGCGCTGGCCCCAACCGCCACCGCCCCAACTGCCAACGCCCCGGCCGTCCCCACACCCGCGCCCGCCGCGCCCACCGCGCTCGACGCCGAGCACCTCGCCACCACCCCCACCGACGCCGAACTGCTGGCGGCAACGCCGGGCGTACCCGCCCCGCAGGCGTCGGTGCCGCAGCCCGCGAATGTCCCCGCGCCCCCGGCGCCTGCCGCCGCCGAACGCGGGGCGGGCGACCACGGTGCCTCCCGGCTGCGCGCCCTCGGTGCCGGCCACCCGAACGAGAGCGAGTGAAGACCGTGCGCGTGATGGCGTGTGAGGTGCGGCGGCTGCGCGGAGTGCGCTCGACCTGGGTGCTGCTCGTCGCGGCGCTGCTGGTGGACGCGGCGGTGGCGGCCGTGCTGGCCCGGCAGGCACCGGCAGAGGAATTGACGATCAGTCAGGCTCTGCGCAGCGTGGCGGCGGTGGTGCCGGTACTGCCGCTGCCGGTCGCGGCGCTCGCCTCGGCCGCCCTCGGCGCGCTCTGCTACGGCCATGAGCTGCGCTGGCCGGGCCTGGCCGCCTCGCGGGTGACGTTCGGTCGGCGGTTGCGCGCGCTCGCGGCGAAGGCGGCGGTGGTGGGCGTGATGTCCGCTTTGCTTGCGGTGGTCACGCTGGTGGTGGACGCGCTGGTGGTGCGGCTCGCGCTGCCCGCGGGGGTGTCGGCGGCCCCGTTGCTCGACCCGGCGGGGCTGTCCGCGGCGCTGGAGCGCGGTGGGATCGGCCGTCCGCTGCTGGGGTTCCTGGGGCTGGTGGTGGTGAGCGGTTGGGTCGGCCTGCTGGCGACCTCACTGGTCCGCAGCGCGACGGCGGGCTTCCTGCTGACCTGCGCGCTGCCCGCCGCCCTGGAGCCCACCGCCGGGCTGGTGCTGCACCGGGCGGGACGCGACTGGCCGCTCTGGGGCCGTGAGTTGATGCCCTTTCAGTACGGTCTGAACTGGGTCCGCGGCACCGCGGGCCGGGCGGCCGCCGCGCTGGACGGGGTGGTGATCGCCGCGGTGCTCGTCCCGGCCGTGCTGCTGGTGCTGGCCGCCGTCCTCGCCCAACTCCGCCGCCGCTCACTCTGACCCAACTCCGCCGCCGCTCACTCTGACCCCGGTCCCCCCGAGAGCCCCACCCCGGCCGTCCCGCCGCTCGCTCCCTCCTCAGCCGCTCCACCGCCCGCTCCCTGCCTCGGCAAAGCCCCTGGCACACCGGCGACCTCACCCCGGTCAAAGTCCCCTGGTGACGATGTGACAGTTGTGACCAATGAGCTGGATGAGACGGATGGGGCGGAAAAACCGGTAGCGATGAGCGGTGATGAGCAGAGGGCTGCGTCCGCTGTGACCGTTATGCGCATTTCTGGCTGATAAGAAGTCAATTATCCAGACACGGCCGATCACCCTTTCGTGTGCTTTTCAGGAGAATCCTCAAGGCGGCTCCGCCGATCGCCGACAAAGGAGGCGTGAGTACCCTTGCGCACCCCACCGTGACCGCCGCTCGCCAGGCCGAGTCGATCTCCGCCTCCGAGCTGGACCGTTTCCCGTACGCCGATCGCCCGGCACCGCCGGCCCCCCGCTGGGAGGGGGCGGAGAGCGAGCTCTCCCGGGTCGGTCGGAAGACCACCAGCAGCCGCGGCCGCGGCCTGCACGGCCAGCTGGTTCAGCAGCTCGGCCAGATGATCGTCTCCGGTGACCTGGGCGCCGACCGCCCGCTGGTGCCGGAGGAGATCGGCCAGCGCTTCGAGGTCTCCCGCACCGTGGTGCGCGAGTCGCTGCGGGTGCTGGAGGCGAAGGGCCTGGTCTCGGCCCGGCCGAACGTCGGCACCCGGGTCCGCCCGGTGAGCGACTGGAACCTGCTGGACCCCGACATCATCGAGTGGCGCGCCTTCGGCCCGCAGCGCGACGAGCAGCGCCGTGAACTCTTCGAACTGCGCTGGGCGATCGAGCCGCTGGCCGCCCGGCTGGCCGCGGGCCACGGCCGGGAGGACGTCCAGCACCGCCTGGTCGAGCTGACCGAGATCATGGGCCACGCGGGCAGCCAGGGTGACCTGGTCAGCTACGCGCGGGCGGACGCCGAGCTGCACGGCCTCGTGCTGCAGATGGCCGGGAACCGGATGCTGGAGCACCTGTCGGGGATCGTCACCGGCGCGCTGCAGGTCTCCGGCGGCTCCGGCGCCACCTGCGAGCGCCCGTCGGAGTCGGCGGTCAGCCTGCACGCCCGGCTGGTGGACGCCCTCGGCACCGGGGACGGCACCGCCGCCGAGGCGGCGGTCCGCGCGCTGCTCACCGTCCACCCGGACATCGAGCACGCGGTCCCGGCCCCCCGCGAGCACTGACCCGCCCGCGCCCCGCACGAACGCCGGTCCGATGGATATGGCCCTTCAGCTGCCGTCACCCGCAGCCGGGGGGCCATCGGCGCACCGACACCGGGAGGGGATAGGCCGCTCGGGGCAGCTGCCCCGGCCTCTCCGGGCGGTGTGACGGGCGCCACGACGGGCATGCGTAACACTTGAGGGGCGGCAGCGATGTGTACGGAGCGGAAGCAGCTCCGGAATACCACCACATGCCACAATGCTGTGTTGGTCTGCGGCGCTGCTGCCGTCCTGCAGACCCAGTCCCCGTCCATTCACCCGGTTCCTCGGGTGGTCGGGTCCGGGTTCGTGTCCACTCATCGTCCGAGAGGTTGTTCGTGTCGGCCAGCACATCCCGTTCGCTTCCCCCCGAGATTGCCGAGTCCGCGGCACTGCTGGCGCTCATCGAGCGGGGCAAGGCCCAGGGGCAGATCGCCGGTGACGACGTGCGCCACGCGTTCGAGGCGGACCAGATCCCGGTCACCAAGTGGAAGAACGTCATGCGCAGCCTCAACCAGGTGCTGATTGAGGAGGGGGTGGAGCTGATGGTCAGCGCGGCCGAACCGGCCGGCGCCAAGCGCAAGAGCGTCGCGGCCAAGAGCACCACCAAGCGCACCGCGACCAAGGCGGTCACCACGCGTACGCCGGTCGCCCAGACCAAGCCCCCGGTGCGGATCGCCCCCGCGGCGACCCCGGCCCCGGTGGTCGCGGCCGCGGTGACCACCGCCGAGGTGACGGTCGTGGAGACCATCGAGATCACCGAGGCGAAGGCGGCGGTCGCCAAGAAGGCCGCCCCCGCCAAGAAGGCGGTGGCCAAGAAGGCCGCCGCTCCCGCCAAGAAGGCCGTCGCCGCGAAGAAGACCGCCGCGACCGCCGCCAAGCCGGGCGGCAAGGCCGGCGAGGAGGAGGTCTCCGAGGAGGAGCTCCTCGAGGACGTGGCGCTCCCCGGTGACGTCAAGGAGGGCGAGCCCGAGGAGGACTCGGACCAGGGCTTCGTGCTCTCCGACGACGACGAGGACGACGCCCCGGCTCAGCAGGTCGCGGTCGCCGGCGCCACCGCCGACCCGGTCAAGGACTACCTGAAGCAGATCGGCAAGGTCCCGCTGCTCAACGCCGAGCAGGAGGTCGAGCTCGCGAAGCGGATCGAGGCCGGCCTGTTCGCCGAGGACAAGCTGAGCCAGGCCGACAAGCTCGCCCCCAAGCTCAAGCGCGAGCTGGAGATCATCGCCGAGGACGGCCGCCGCGCCAAGAACCACCTGCTGGAGGCCAACCTCCGCCTGGTGGTCTCGCTGGCCAAGCGCTACACCGGCCGCGGCATGCTCTTCCTGGACCTGATCCAGGAGGGCAACCTGGGTCTGATCCGTGCGGTCGAGAAGTTCGACTACACCAAGGGCTACAAGTTCTCGACCTACGCGACCTGGTGGATCCGGCAGGCGATCACCCGCGCCATGGCCGACCAGGCCCGCACCATCCGCATCCCGGTGCACATGGTCGAGGTCATCAACAAGCTCGCACGCGTGCAGCGCCAGATGCTCCAGGACCTGGGCCGCGAGCCCACCCCGGAGGAGCTGGCCAAGGAACTCGACATGACCCCCGAGAAGGTCATCGAGGTCCAGAAGTACGGCCGCGAGCCGATCTCGCTGCACACCCCGCTCGGCGAGGACGGCGACAGCGAGTTCGGTGACCTGATCGAGGACTCCGAGGCGGTCGTCCCGGCCGACGCGGTCTCCTTCACGCTGCTCCAGGAGCAGCTGCACTCGGTGCTGGACACCCTCTCCGAGCGCGAGGCCGGCGTGGTCTCGATGCGCTTCGGCCTGACGGACGGTCAGCCGAAGACCCTGGACGAGATCGGCAAGGTCTACGGCGTGACGCGTGAGCGCATCCGCCAGATCGAGTCCAAGACCATGTCGAAGCTGCGCCACCCGTCGCGGTCCCAGGTGCTGCGCGACTACCTGGACTGACCTCTCGTCACCCGGACGGGCCCCTTCGCCGACGGCGGAGGGGCCCGTTCGCGTGTGCGGGAGTCGCTCGTTGGGGTGGCGGGGTGCCGGAGATCAGGCACGCGGGGTGAGCGGCTGACTACGCTGGGCCGGTTGTCGCACCGCCGGCACACCTGACCAGCACGTCGAACCCCTGGAGATCCGGTGCCCATCCTGGACACGTTCGCGCCCCGGCTGCGCCGCCGCGCGGTCGCGCTCGTCGCCCTGGCCGCCCTGCCGTGCCCGCTGCTCGCCCTGGGCGCCGCGGCGCCGGCCGCCGCGCAGCGCCGGATCGTCGGCGGTTCAAACGCGAGCACCGGTGATCACCCGTGGATGGTGGCGCTCTCCAGCCGGCAGCAGTTCGGCTCGGCGCGGTCCGGGCAGTTCTGCGGCGGGGCGCTGGTCACCCCGACCAAGGTGGTCACCGCGGCGCACTGCTTCTACGACGAGTCGACGGCCCGCCCCACCGAGCGTCCCGGGCTGCGGGCGATCGTCGGGCGGGACGACCTGCGCGGCACCGCGGGCCGGGAGGTCGTGGTGCGCGGGGTGTGGATCGACCCGGGGTACAGCTTCACCGCCAACACCCGGGACGTGGCGGTGCTCACCTTGGCCGAGCCGTTGGACGGGCGGCCGACGCTGGAGCTGGTCGGCCCGGGGGAGAGCGAGCCGTACGCGGCGGGCACCCCGGCGACGGTGTTCGGCTGGGGCGACACCCGGGGCAACGGCAGTTACGCGAACAGCCTGCGCCAGGTGACGGTGCCGATCATCGCGGACGGCGCGTGCGGGCACGCGTACCCGGGCGGTTCGGACAGCGCCTACGACGCGCGGACCATGGTCTGCGCGGGCGAGGAACAGGGCGGCCGGGACGCGTGCCAGGGCGACAGCGGCGGTCCGCTGGTGGTGGCCGGCCGGTTGGCCGGGCTGGTGTCGTGGGGTGCGGGCTGCGCGGAGGCCGGCCATCCCGGGGTGTACACCCGGATCTCCGCGGTGGCGGAGGCGGTGCACTCGGTGTTGTGAGCCCGCGGTGAGAAATGCCACGGCCGGGCGACCCGCCCCGAGGGGAGGGTCGCCCGGCCGTCAGGCAGCTCGGCGGACGAGCGGGTTGGTCAGCGCTCGCCGTCCTCGGCGACGGCCGACGTACCGGAGAGGCGGTTGCTCTCGTCGTGTATCTCCACGGCGATCTTCTTGAGCTCGGGCTCGAACTTGCGCCCGTGGTGGGCGCAGAAGAGCAGTTCTCCGCCGCTGGAAAGGACGACGCGCAGGTAGGCCTGGGCGCCGCAACGGTCGCAGCGGTCAGCCGCGGTCAGCGGGCTCGCAGGGGTCAGAACAGTAGTCACGTCGCCTCTTCTCTAGCTCGACGAGCTGTGTACCAGGATCAACATCCAACCAGGTCGAATTCGTTCCCGCTCGTGGCTTTTCTCTTTGAGGATTCTTCTGTGTGTGTTGATGAGGACGTGCCCCGGGCAACGGTGGTTCATGCGTACCGATTCCCATGAGCCGTCCCTCACCTCGAACGCCCGATCGGGCCGGGGTGCGAGGTCCGCGTAGCATAATCCTCCGCTGGGTTGGAGCATAAGCCCCGTCCCGAACCCCGTTTGCCCGCATCACAGCAGCTCCGCCGCCCTGCCCGGCGGCCGCGATCCGCCAGGACCCGTGGTGTCGGCAGGAGATGGCAGGCTGTGGCTCGCGTCCGCGGCGCCGGTCGTGTTCGCGCAGCGCGTACAAAGCGCGCGGACCTCGGCAGCCTCGGTCTCAGTTGCTGAGAGCATGCGGGGGTGTCCGTCAACGTCATGGAGGAGTGCAGAGCGTGAGTGGAGAAAAGACCGTGCCGTCCTCTCTGGTGACCGGCGAGGGCGGTTCCGACTACACCGCGCGGCATCTGCTCGTCCTGGAGGGGCTGGAGGCGGTCCGGAAGCGCCCGGGCATGTACATCGGTTCGACGGACAGTCGCGGCCTGATGCACTGCCTCTGGGAGATCATCGACAACGCGGTGGACGAGGCGCTCGGCGGGCACTGCGACCGGATCGAGGTGCAGCTGTACCCGGACGGTTCGGTGGAGGTCCGGGACAACGGGCGCGGCATCCCGGTGGACGTGGAGCCGAAGACCGGGCTGTCCGGCGTCGAGGTGGTGATGACCAAGCTGCACGCGGGCGGCAAGTTCGGCGGCGGCTCGTACGCGGCCTCCGGCGGTCTGCACGGCGTCGGCGCCTCGGTGGTGAACGCGCTGTCCGCGCGGCTGGACGTCGAGGTGGACCGCGGCGGGACCACGCACGCGATCAGCTTCCGGCGCGGTACCCCCGGCATCTTCACCGAACTCAGCCCGGACGCGCCGTTCGAGGCCGGCAGCGGGCTGACCAAGAAGGGCAAGGCCGCGCGCGGGAAGACCGGCACCCGGATCCGGTACTGGGCGGACCGGCAGATCTTCCTGAAGGACGCCCGGCTCTCGCTGGAGTCGCTGCACAGCCGGGCCCGGCAGACCGCCTTCCTGGTGCCCGGCCTGACCATCGTGGTCCGTGACGAGCGCCTCACCGAGAGTGAGCAGGTCCAGGAGGACACCTTCCGCTTCGACGGCGGCATCAGCGAGTTCTGCGAGTTCCTCGCCCCGGACAAGCCGGTCTGCGACGTGCTGCGGCTGCGCGGCGAGGGCACCTTCAAGGAGACCGTGCCGGTGCTCGACGAGCTCGGGCACATGACCCCCACCGAGGTCACCCGCGAACTCGGGGTGGACATCGCGATGCGCTGGGGCGCCGGTTACGACACCACGCTGCGCTCCTTCGTCAACATCATCGCCACGCCCAAGGGCGGCACCCACGTCACCGGTTTCGAGCGGCAGCTCGCCAAGACCGTCAACGAGACGCTGCGGTCGGCCAAGCTGCTGCGGGTCGCCGAGGACGACGTCACCAAGGACGACGCGCTGGAGGGCCTGACCGCGGTGGTCACCGTCCGGCTCGCCGAGCCGCAGTTCGAGGGGCAGACCAAGGAGGTGCTCGGCACCTCGGCCGCCAACCGGATCGTCGCGGCCGTGCTGGCGCGGGAGTTGAAGAACTTCCTGACCTCCGCCAAGAAGGACGAGAAGCTGCAGGCCCGCGCGGTGCTGGAGAAGGTGGTCGCGGCCGCCCGGACCCGGGTCGCCGCCCGGCAGCACAAGGAGGCGCAGCGCCGGAAGACCGCGCTGGAGACCAGTTCGCTGCCGGCCAAGCTGGCCGACTGCCGCAGCGACGACGTCGACCGCAGCGAACTCTTCATCGTCGAGGGCGACTCGGCGCTCGGCACCGCCAAGCTGGCCCGCAACTCCGAGTTCCAGGCGCTGCTGCCGATCCGCGGCAAGATCCTGAACGTGCAGAAGGCCTCGGTGAGCGACATGCTCAAGAACGCCGAGTGCGCGTCGATCATCCAGGTGATAGGAGCGGGCTCCGGCCGGACCTTCGACATCGACCAGGCGCGCTACGGCAAGGTCATCTTCATGGCCGACGCCGACGTCGACGGCTCGCACATCCGGACCCTGCTGCTGACGCTGTTCCACCGCTACATGCGGCCGATGGTCGAGCAGGGCCGGGTGTTCGCCGCGGTGCCGCCGCTGCACCGGATCGAGCTGACCAACCCCAAGCGCGGGCAGGAGAAGTACCACTACACCTACTCGGACTCCGAACTGCGGCGCACGCTGCTGGAGTTCCAGGGCAAGGGGCTGCGCTGGAAGGACCCGATCCAGCGCTACAAGGGCCTCGGTGAGATGGACGCCGACCAGCTGGCGGAGACCACCATGGACCCGCGGTTCCGGATCCTGCGCCGGATCAACCTGGGCGACCTGGAGTCCGCGGAGAAGACCTTCGACCTGCTGATGGGCAACGACGTGGCACCGCGCCGGGAGTTCATCGTCGACTCGGCGGCCACCCTGGACCGGTCCCGGATCGACGCCTGACGAAGGCCGCACGACGAAGGGCTCTCCACCCACGGGTGGAGAGCCCTTCGTCGTGCGGATCAACCCTCGCTCCGAGGATCGGGAGGCGTGCGCTCCGTAGTTTTGGAGGCGTCGAGGAAACCCCGTCCTGGAGGCTCAGATGACCGCCCTGTCCAACGTGCTGATCGCCGTCGCCGTGATCGTCCTGGTGGTGGGCCGGCAGCTGCGGGCCCGCCGGCTGGACACCGAGCGCCGGTTCTGGCTGCTGCCGCTGATCCTGGCCGCCGTCGCGCTGCGCGACCCGGTGCTGATCGACCCCGACCACCGCACCGCCGCTGCCCTGATCGTGGGCGGCTCGCTGGCGACCACCCTGGCGATGGGCTGCGCCTGGGGCTGGACCATGCGGATCTGGCGCGACCGGGACGGTGCGCTGTGGACGCAGGGCAGCACTGCCACGGTGTTCGCCTGGGTGGGTGCGATCGTGATCCGGATCGGCTGGTACGGCCTGGGCACCGCGCTCCACGTCCACCAGTCCACCAGCGTGCTGATGCTCTCGCTGGCCGGGCTGCTGCTGGTCCGGTCCGTGGTGGTGTCCTGGCGCGCCGGGCGGCTGGACGGCAAGCACACGCTGGCCGCCTGACGGAGCGTCGGATCCACCGCGCCGCCGGTCCCGTCACGGGGCCGGCGGCGACCGCAGTTGAGAGAGGATCAGCCGAGTGAGCAGCTTGGAGCGTTGGACCCGATGGCCCGCGGCGGACGTCCCGATCCGGGAGCGGTTCTCCCGGGCCCGGATGCTGCTGGCGGTCGGCGGGCGGACCGCGGCGCTGGTCGCGGTGGTCCTCGGGACCTTCTCCGAGCACCGGTTCACCGGCTGGCGGGTGCTGCCGCCGCTCGGCTGGATCCTCGCCGCGGTCGGGCTGGCCGTCGGCTGGCACCTGGCCTGCCGCCACCGCCGGCTGTGGACGGTGCTCGGCTGCTCGGCCGGGCTGCTGGTGGTCGCCGGGCTGGCCTCCGAGGGCGGGGCGCACACCCTGGCCGGGATCATCTGGTGCGGCCTGGCGGTGCTGGCGGTGATCCGGCTGCCGCTGGCCGCCGGGCTGGCCGTCGCCGGCGGGGCGCTGGCCTGTTACGGCCTCGGTTCGGGCGACTCGATGCTGGTGGTGCTGGCGGTGGCCGGCGGGCTCGGGCTGCTCGGCTACCTGCTGCGGCTGGACGGCCAGGCCCGCTCGGTGCAGCGCGCGCTGCTGGCGCAGGAGCGGGCCGCGCAGGCCGCGCAGGCGGAGTCCGCGGCGCTGGCCGAACGGGCCCGGATCGCCCGGGAGATCCACGACGTGCTGGCGCACAGCCTCTCCGCGCAGCTGGTGCACCTGGAGGCGGCCCGGCTGATGCTGGACGCCGGCGCGGACCGGGCGGAGGTCCGCGAACGGGTGGTGGCGGCGCGGCGGATGGCGCAGGACGGGCTGGCCGAGACCCGGCAGGCGCTGTCCGCGCTGCGCGGCGAACTCGCCCCGGTGGCCGAGTTCGTGGCCCAGCTGGCCGCGGAGTCGGGTGCCGAGCTGGCCGTCCTCGGGGTGCCCCGGCCGCTGCCGGCCGAGGCCGGGCTGGCGGTGCGGCGCACCGCGCAGGAGGCGCTGACCAACGTCCGCAAGCACGCCCCCGGCGGCCGGGTCGCGCTCCGACTCGCCTACCGGGAAGGCGCGGTGGAGCTGGAGGTGCGCAACTCCGGTGCCCCGCGCGGCGGGGATCCCGCGCTCGCGGACAGCGGCAGCGGGTACGGTCTGCTCGGGATGCGCGAACGCGCGGAACTGCTCGGCGGCGAACTGCTGGCGGGCCCCGAGGAGGGAGGGTGGCGCGTGCTGCTGCGGGTGCCGGCATGACGGCGGATCGGATCCGGGTGGTGGTCGCCGACGACCAGACCGTGGTGCGGGAGGGCATCGTGATGCTGCTCGGCCTGCTGCCGGGGATCGAGGTGGTCGGCTCGGCCGCGGACGGCGAGGAGGCGGTCGCGCTGGTCGCCGAACGGGCCCCGGACGTGGTGCTGATGGACCTGCGGATGCCGCGCTGCGACGGGGTGGAGGCGACCCGCCGGATCCGCGCGGAGCACCCCGGCACCGAGGTGGTGGTGCTCACCACCTACGCCGACGACGACTCGCTGTTCTCCGCGCTGCAGGCCGGGGCGCGGGGATTCCTCACCAAGGACGCCGGCGCGGACGAGATCGCCCGCGCGGTGGCGGACGTCCGCTCCGGTGCGGCCGGGCTGTCCCCGCAGGTCCAACGGCGGCTGCTGGAACGGCTTTCGGGCTCCCCGGCCGCCGCGGCCGCGTCCGGCGAGGCGGCGCCGCCGAAGCCGGTCGGACGTCCGGCGCTGCCGGACGGTCTGACCCAGCGGGAGGCGGAGGTACTGGCGTTGATCGCGGCCGGGCTGTCCAACGCGGAGATCGCCGAACGGCTCTTCGTCAGTCCCGCGACGGTGAAAACGCACATCAACAACCTGTTCGCCAAAACCGCGGTGCGTGATCGCGCGCAGGCCGTGGCCTACGCGTTCCGGCACGGGATTTCCGACGGTTCGTGAATTGACGGATCCATAGCTGGTTCGAGTGAACGTATGTGTGTGGATTTCGTGGTGCGGTTTGTGACGCTCCATCATGGTTCGGTCGGAGTGACCGAAATGATGGAGTCTGGTCAGTGGCACAGCAGGAGAGATTCGACTGGTGGGCCGTTGCGGCCACCCGACCGCGGGTGGCCGCTCAACGCCGCACCGCGGAGCCGGCGGTGCCGGTGGAGCGGCCCGGGCGCGAGGTGTACCGGAGCGTCCAGCGCAGTGACGCGTTCCAGGACATCCGGCAGGGCTACCGCTCGTTCGTGTTCCCGGCCAGCGCCGGGTTCCTGAGCTGGTACCTGCTGTTCGTGGTGGCCCAGGCGTTCGCGCCGGAGCTGATGCGCCGACAGGTCGCCGGACCGATGAACGTGGCCTGGCTGCTGGGTCTGGGGCAGTTCGTCTCCACGTTCCTGCTCACCTGGCTCTACGCCCGCAACGCCCGGACGAAGCGCGACCGGGCCGCGCTGGAACTGCGCTGGGACACCCAGGACCAGCTGCGGTGAACGCGCACCCTCACCACGGCCTCGCGGTGGCGCTCTTCGCCGTCGTCGTGGCGGTCACCCTGACCATCACGATCTGGGTCGGCCGCCGCGGCCACGCCGCCGAGGACTTCTACGCCGGCGGCCGCGACTTCTCGCCGCTGCAGAACGGATTCGCCCTCTCCGGCGACTACCTGTCGGCCGCGTCCTTCCTCGGCGTCACCGGACTGATCGCGCTGTACGGCTACGACGGCGTGCTCTACAGCATCGGCTTCCTGGTCGCCTGGCTGGTGGTGCTGATGCTGGTCTCCGAACTGGTCCGCAACGCCGGCCGGTACACCCTGGCGGACGTGCTGGCGCTGCGGATGCGGCAGCGCCCGGTGCGCGCGGCGGTGGGACTGGCGTCCATGGTGGTCACGCTGATGTACCTGATCGCGCAGATGGTCGGCGCGGGCAGTCTGGTCGCCCTGCTGCTGGGCACCGACAGCGGGGCCGCCAAGGGCTGGACCATCGTCGCGGTCGGCGGCCTGATGATCGTCTACGTGACGGTCGGCGGGATGCGCGCCACCACCTGGATCCAGATCGTCAAGGCCTTCCTGCTGGTGGCGGGTTCGGTGCTGCTGACGGTGCTGGTGCTGGCCCGCTTCCACGGCGACGTGGGCGCGCTGATGAACGCCGCCGCGCAGCACAGCGGGGTCGGCCGGAAGTACCTGGAGCCCGGTCTGAAGTACGGGGCGAGCACCACCAGCCGGCTGGACTTCGTCAGCCTGGGCCTGGCGCTGGTGCTGGGCACCGCGGGCCTGCCGCACATCCTCAGCCGGTTCTACACGGTGCCCACCGCGCGGGCCGCCCGGCGCTCCACGATGTGGGCGATCGGCCTGATCGGCTGCTTCTACCTGATGGCGATCGTGCTGGGCCTGGGGGCCGGCGCGCTGGTCGGCGCGAAGGCGGTCAAGGCGGCCAACCCGGCCGGCAACACGGCGGTTCCGCTGCTCGCGCTGGACCTCGGCGGCGGTGCGGACTCGACCGCGGGCGTGCTGCTCTTCGCGGTGATCTCGGCGATCGCCTTCGCCACCATCCTCGCCGTGGTGGCCGGGCTGACGCTGGCCTCCTCGGCCGCCTTCGCCCACGACCTGTACGCGCGGGCCTGGCGCAAGCCCTCCGAGCGGCAGGTCTCCGAGCGCGAGGAGGTGATCGCGGCCCGGGTCTCCGCGGTGGTGATCGGCGCGCTCGCGGTGGTGCTCAGCCTGTTCGCGCAGAAGCTGAACGTGGCCTTCCTGGTCGGCCTGGCCTTCGCGGTGGCCGCCTCGGCCAACCTGCCGACCCTGCTGTACAGCCTGTTCTGGCGCCGTTTCACCACCCGCGGCGCGGTCTGGGCGGTCTACGGCGGGCTGGTCCCGGCGGTGGTGCTGGTGCTGTTCTCGCCGGTGGTCTCCGGTGGCCGGAACGCGGTCTTCCCCGGCCTGGACTTCCACTGGTTCCCGCTGGAGAACCCCGGCCTGGTCTCCATCCCTCTGGGCTTCCTGGCCGGCTGGCTGGGCACCGTCCTGGACCGGGAGGACGCGGACGAGGACGGCTACGCGGAGCTGGAGGTCCGCTCGCTGACCGGCGCGGGCGCGGCCTGACGGCGCGTCGGGAACAGGCCGGAGCCCCGCACCTGGCGTGCGGGGCTCCGGTGCGTCACTTCGCCTTCTGGACGTACTCGTTGGTGAAGGTCCTGCTGACGTCCACGGTGTGGCCCTTGACCGTCGGGTCGAAGGCGGACAGCACACCGAGCACCGTCTGCGGGCCGTCGGCGGGCATCAGGCCGTCCGGCGAGTAGATGCCCTTCTCGTTCTCCAGGGCCTTGGTGTACACGTCCTTGCCGACCGCGGAGTAGTAGTCGGCGGGCATCTTGTCGGTGATCTCCGCCGCGCTGTGCGTGTTGATCCACTTCAGCGTCTGGACGAAGGCGTTGACCAGCTTCTGCACCACCTCGGGGTTCTTCTTCACGTAGTCGGCGGTGAGGTAGATGCAGGACGCCGGGTAGGTGCCGCCGAGCGCGGCCTTGGCGCCCTCGACGGTGCGCATGTCGATCAGCGGCTGGGCCAGGCCCTTCTGCTGCAGCATCGAGATGGTCGGCTCGGTGGTCATGCCGGCGTCGATCTGCTTGTTCTGCATGGCCGCGACGAAGGTCGAGCCCGCGCCGACGGCGACCGAGGTGGTCTCGCCCGGCTTCAGTCCGTTCTTCTCCGCCAGGTACTGGGTGAGGAAGTTGGTGGAGGAGCCCAGGCCGGTGACGCCGAGCTTGCGGCCCTTGAAGTCGGCGGGCGACTTGACGCTGTCCGCGAGGTCGGTGCGGAGCATCTCCACCTCGCCCGGCGCCTGCAGCAGCTGCACGACCGAGACGGTCTCCTTGCCCTTGGACTGCAGGTCGATGTTGTGGTCGTAGAAGCCGCCGACCGCGTCCACCTGCCCGGCCAGCATGGCGTCCTCCGCGCCGACGCCGGCGGGCTCGTTGGACAGTTCCACGTTGAGGCCCTGGGCCTTGAAGTAGCCGAGCTGCTCGGTCAGCTTGATCGGGAGGTAGATCTGCTTGTCCAGGCCGCCGACCATGATCTTCACGGTGGCCTCGCCCGCCGCGTTGGTGGCGGCCTTCTTCGCGCCGCCACCGCCGCAGGCGGTGAGCGAGAACGACAGGACGGCGCAGGCGGAGACGGCGAGGACGGTTCTGCCCAGCTTCATTGCTGGCTCCTTCGGGTGGGGGTGGGGGAGTCCTACGGGGGTGGTGCGGGGTGGGGGAATGACGGGGGGTCAGAGTGCGGAGTCGGCGGAGAGCTGGGTGGGGCGCCAGCGCAGCACCCGCTTCTCGAACCGGGTCACCAGGAATTCGGCGAGCAGCGCCAGCACGGCGATCACCAGCGTTCCGGCGTACACGCCGTCGGCGTTGAAGTTGCCCTGGGCGGTGGCGATCAGCTGGCCCAGGCCCGCCTGGGCGCCGAGCATCTCGCCGACGATCGCGCCGATCAGTGCGAAGCCGAACGCGGCGTGCAGCGAGGCGATGATCCAGGTCATCGCGGAGGGCAGCACCACCTGGCGGGTCACCTGCCACTGCGAGGCGCCCAGGATCCGGGCGTTGGCGATCAGGTTGCGGTCCACCTCGCGGGTGCCCTGGAAGGCGTTGAAGAAGACCGAGAAGAAGACCAGCACCACGGCCAGCGCGACCTTGCCGCTCGGGCCGAGGCCGAACCAGATGATGAACATCGAGCCGAGCACGATCCGCGGGATCGAGTTGGCGGCCTTGATGAACGGCGCCGCCACCTCCGCCAGCAGGTGCACCCGGCCGAGCGCCACGCCGCAGACCACGCCCGCGGCGGTGCCGATCAGGAAGCCGAGCACGGTCTCCTGCATGGTCACGCCGATGTTCGACCAGATCGAGCCGAGCGCGGTGCCCTCGGTGAACCAGGTGTGCAGCTGCTCCCACACCCCGGACGGCGAACCGTAGGTGAAGGTGTCCAGCCAGCCCTGGTCCGCGCCGAGCTGCCAGCCGCCCAGCACCACCGCCACCAGGGCGACCTGGGCGAGCAGCACGAGCAGCCGGCGGCGGCGCAGCCGCGTCCTGGCCGAACGCAGCAGTTCGGACTCGGAGACCGACGGGGTGTCGGCGGTGGCGGTGGTCATGGTCTCGCTCCTGAGGGGGGCCGGGTGCAGGGCGGTCATCACGCGGCTCCGATCGCTTCGGTGCCGGTGGTGCGGGCGTACGCGAGCTGCACCTCGTCGCGCAGGCTGGCCCAGATCTGCTCGTACAGCTCGATGAAGCGCGGGTGGAAGCGGATCTCCTGGACCTTGCGGGGGCGGGGCAGGTCGATGGTGAAGACGTCCTTGACGGTGGCCGGGCCGACCGTGAGCACCACGACCTTGTCGGCCAGCGCGATGGCCTCCTCCAGGTCGTGGGTGACGAAGACCACCGCGGGGCGGGTGAGTTCCCACAGCGCCAGCAGCTCGTCCTGGACGATCTTGCGGGTCTCCACGTCCAGCGCCGAGAACGGCTCGTCCATCAGCAGGATCTCGGGCTCGTTGATCAGCGTCTGGGCCAGCGCCACCCGCTTGCGCATGCCACCGGAGAGCTGGTGCGGCAGGCGGTCCTCGAAGCCGGACAGGCCGACCCGGCGCAGCCAGTCGCGGGCCTTGGCCAGCGCCTCCTGCTTGGGCACGCCGCGGAACAGCGGCCCGGCGGCCACGTTGTCCAGGACCGGCTTCCACGGGAACACCGCGTCGGCCTGGAACATGAAGCCCACCCGCGGGTCGATGCCGTCCACCGGCGCGCCGTGGATCAGGGTCTGCCCCTCGCTGGCCGGCTCCAGCCCGGACACCAGCGACAGGGTGGTCGACTTGCCGCAGCCGGTCGGCCCGACCACCGCGCAGAACTCGCCCGGGGCGACCGTCAGGTCGAGGCCCCGCATCGCGGTGTACACCCCGCCGGACGGGGTGCGGAACCGCTTGGTCGCCGCCCGCAGCTCGATCGCGGGCACCGCACCTCGGTCTGTCTCGTTCACTGTCTGCACCACCTTGTGCTCCGGTCCTGCGCCCGGTCCGAGGAGAGGGGACCGGGCGGTGAGCAGAAGGTAGGGCGGCGCCTGCAACGGGCGGCAGTCTTGCGGTCATTGCGGAGGTTCATCGCGTTGCGGCGGGTTCTGCTCGTTCTGCGCACCGCCCCGGGACTGGGAAAACCGCCCGCGACCAGGCACACTCACCTGGCAGCAGACACGCGCGAAGGGGGGCGCACGCCGTACGGAGGTGGGCCCGATGGCTCGACGCACCGGCCAGGGCCGGAAACTCTGGACCCGCATCCTGGCCGGGCAGCTCGCCATCCTGGCCGTCACCAGCGGGGTCGGCTTCGTGCTGCTCGGCTACGCGCAGCGCGCCCAGCTCGACCGCGAGTACCAGCAGCGCGCCCTCGCGATCGCCCGCACCACCGCCGCCGACCCGCAGATCCGCACCGCGATGGAGTACGGCGTCGGTGACGACCTGATCCAGTCGGTGGCGGGCCGGATCGAACGGGAGACCGAGGCCAGCTACGTGGTGGTGATCGGCCTGGACCGGGTCCGGCACTCGCACCCGATGCCCGACCTGGTCGGCCGTCAGGTCGACGAGCCGCTGACCGTGCTGGACGGCGGCTACAGCACCGGCATCGACAACGGCGCGACCGGCCGCTCCGCCAACGCCAAGGCCCCGCTGCGCGGCCCCAGTGGGACCATCGTCGGCGAGGTCTCGGTCGGCATCGCGGAGAAGGACGTCCTCGGCCGGCTGCGCCGCGAACTCGCCACCATCGCGGTGTACGCCGCGCTCGCGCTCGCCGTCGGCGCCGGCGCCTCGTACCTGCTGGCCCGCCGCCTCAAGCGCACCACCTTCGGCCTGGAGCCCGCCGAGATCGCCGGCCTGCTGCAGGACCGCGAGGCGATGCTGCACGGCATCAAGGAGGGCGTCCTGGCCTTCGACCCGCAGGGCCGGGTCACCGTGGTCAACGACGAGGCCCGCCGGCTGCTCGGACTCGGCACCGCCCTCGGCTCCCCGCTCGACGAGCTGCTGCCCGACGGGCGGCTGCGCCGCGCGCTGGACGGCACCCTCGCCGGGGTCGACCTCACCGTCCTCACCGACAGCCACTGCCTGGCCGTCAACCGGATGCCCGTGGTGCTCCAGGGCCGCGCGCTCGGGGCCGTGGTCACCGTCCGGGACCGCACCGAACTGGTCGGCCTGCTCCGCGAGTTGGACTCCGTCCGGGGGCTGACCGACGCGCTCCGGGCGCAGCAGCACGAGTTCGCCAACCGGCTGCACACGCTGGCCGGACTGCTCGAACTCGGCGATCACCGGGCCGCGCTGGAGTACGCCGTGGAACTCGGGCAGGCCGCCGCCGCGCAGGCCGAGGCGGTCCGGGAGCGGATCGGCAACCCGCTGATGGCCGGGCTGGTGGTGGCGAAGTCCGCGGTCGCCGCCGAGCGCGGCGTGCGGCTGGAGCTGACCGAGGACTCCCGGCTCGGCGAGCAGCCCGGCCACCTGCGGCGGCTGCTCACCATCGCCGGGAACCTGCTGGACAACGCCGTCGAAGCGGCCGGCGGCGGCGGCAGCGTGCGACTCACCCTGGTGGAGGGCGAGCAGGAGGTCCTGCTGCGGGTCGCGGACTCGGGCCCCGGCGTCCCGGCCGGCTCCGCCGAGGCGATCTTCGAGGACGGCTGGTCGACCAGCCCCGACCGGGGCACCGCCCGGCGCGGTCTCGGTCTGGCCCTGGTGCACCGGTTGGTCCAGCGGCACGGCGGCACCATCACGGTCAGCGAGGGCCCCGGCGCGGTCTTCACCGTCCGGCTGCCGCTGCCCGACGAGGACCCGGCGCCGCTCGGCGCCGTCTTCACCGTCGCCCCGGCCCTGGACGAACGCGAGTGGGAGGTGGCGCGGTGATCCGGACCCTGGTGGTGGACGACGACTTCCGGGTGAGCGCGATCCACGCCGCGTACGTCGGCCGGGTCGAGGGCTTCGAGACGGTCGGCCAGGCCGGCTCGGTGGCGGCCGCGGCCGAGGCGGTCCGCGAGCTGCGCCCCGACCTGCTGCTGCTGGACGTCTACCTGCCCGACGGCAGCGGCCTGGACCTGCTGCGCCTGCTGGTCGCCGAGCAGCCGCGGGACGCCGCGCGACCGGACGCGCTGATGATCACCGCGGCCAACGACGTCGCCTCGGTCCGGGCGGCGATGCAACTCGGCGCCACCGGCTACCTGGTGAAGCCGTTCGGGTTCGCCGCGCTGGCGGACCGGCTCGGGGCCTACCGCGAACTGCGCGACCGGGTGGCCGCGTTGGACCCCGCCGCGGAGGCCGGCCAGGCGGAGGTCGACGCCCTGTTCAGCGCGGCCCGGCCCAGCGCCGTCCCGGCCCTCCCGGCGAAGGGCCACTCCGCGCCGACGCTCTCCCTGGTGCTCGCCGCCATGCGCGGCGCCCGCGCCGACCTGTCGGCCGCCCAGGTCGCCGAGCAGACCGGCGTCTCCCGGGCCACCGCCCAGCGCTACCTCTCCTACCTGGTCCGCGAGGGCCTGGCCCGCCTGGAGCTGCGCTACGGCACGACGGGAAGGCCGGAGCACCGGTACCGGGCGAGCTGACGCCGGGAAGCGCGCTCAGCGCACCTGACGCAGGCTCAGGACGTCCATGCGGGACGGGGTGCCCGGGGACTTGCCGCAGCTCTCCGGGCGGGGCGGCCGGCTCGCGGATTCGCCGACCGTGGCGTTCCAGCTGCGGCCGTCGGTGTGGTGGACCTCCACGGACCACCCGTCGCCGGTCGCCTGCTGGCGCAGCGTCAGGGCGTCGACCGCCGTCTCGCCGGTCAGTTCGCGCACCGCGTGCTCCGCGGCCTGCGCGGGGCGGGGCCAGTAGGAGCGGCCGCGCGCGTGCTCCAGGGCGGTGTGCCCGGCGGCGGTGGCGGCGAGCACCTCCTTGGCGGACTCCGGGGTCAGCCGGCCGTAGGCGTACCCGTACGGGAGGACCAGCATGGTGGGGGAGAAGCGGTGGCCGCCGAGGTGGGTGACCTCCCAGACCTCGCTGTGCGCGGCGGCGGCGAGGTCGGCGGCGAGCGGCCGGCCGAGCAGGGCGCAGCAGCGGTCGCGGCGACCGTTGGTGCACACCAGGGCGATCGGGCCGCCGACGTGGTCCGTGCCGAAGCCGCCGTGCTCGCCCGCGCCGAGGGCGGCGAAGTCCAGGTCGAGCAGTGGGTCGGGCGCGTCGAGCCGGGTGCGGCGCACCCAGGAGCGGCCGGGTGCGGTGTGGGCGATCAGCACTTCGTGGCCGGCGGCGGTGTCGGTGTCCGCGTGGCGGCCGGGGCG
Organism: Kitasatospora sp. NPDC002522; assembly: GCF_053595195.1. Classification (NCBI taxonomy): domain Bacteria; kingdom Bacillati; phylum Actinomycetota; class Actinomycetes; order Kitasatosporales; family Streptomycetaceae; genus Kitasatospora; species Kitasatospora sp. NPDC002522. The sequence goes on along the minus strand of NZ_JBSFXE010000044.1, from coordinate 30,374 downwards.
GCGGATCAGTGCGATCCGCACGCCGCTGCCCTCGGCGGCCCGGTCGAGGGCGGCGCCCAGCTCGGGGTCGAGGTGACTGCCGGTCAGGGCCTGCGCGCCCCAGGGGCCGGGCTGTTCGAGCAGCAGCCAGGTGGTGGCGGTCGCGGCGGTGGCGCTCAGCGGCTCGGTCAGCTCGGCCGACAGCGCGGTACAGGTGCTCACCCGCCCACCCTATGTCCCGGCGGGCCGGCGGCCCTCCCGGCCGGATGCCGGACGCCCGCCGGCCGTCAGTCGTGGCCGAGCAGGCGGCGGACGGCGCGGGTCGCCCGGGCGGTGGCCTGCGGGTCGTGCCAGAGCTGGAGGCCCTGGTCGGCGGCGAGGGCGGCGCCGCGCAGTTCGAAGACCAGCTGGGGCAGGTCGCTGTCGGCGGGCAACTCGCCTGCGGCGAGGGCGGCTTCGAGCTCGCCGAGGACGAAGCCGTCCCAGCGGGCGAACGCCTCGCGGACCCGGTCGCGGACGGCGCCCGGTCGGCCGTCGAACTCGGCGGCCACCGCGGCGAGGAAGCAGCCGCCGTGCCCGTCGGCGGCCATCCAGTCGAACCACGCCCGGTGGGCCCGGACGAGCCGGCCGACTCCGGGGCGGGCACCGGCCAGCGGGGCCAGCACCTCCCTCCGGAACCGGTCGACCGCTTCGTCCAGCACGGCCAGGTGGAGCTCCTCCTTGCTGCCGAACGGGCCCACCACGCCCGCCTTGCTCATGCCGAGGTCCTCGGCGAGCACCCCGATCGTGACGCCCTCCAGCCCGGTGGCCAGGGCCAGGGCGAGGGTGCGGTCGACGATCCGGGCGCGGGTGGCGGCGGCTTCGGCGGCGGACTTGCGCGGGCTCATGGACCGAGCATAACCTGACGACCGTTCGCTAATAACGATCGGTCGTTCGCTATTCCTGGCGGGCGGCCGGCCACGTCCGAAGGAGGACGGATGCGGATCCACCACCTCAACTGCGGTTCGCTGCGCACCATCGAGCACCGGGGCGAGCAGCGCCCCGCGGTCTGCCACTGCCTGCTGCTGGAGACCGACCGGGACGGCCTGGTGCTGGTCGACACCGGACTCGGCACCGCCGACGTCGCCACGCCCGACCGCACCCTCGGCCCCGAGTTCCAGGGCCGCGCCCAGCCCGTCCTCGACCTCGCCGAGACCGCGTTGCACCAGGTCAGGGCCGCCGGCCACGACCCGCGCGACGTCCGGCACATCCTGCTCACCCACCTCGACCTCGACCACGCGGGCGGCCTGCCGGACTTCCCGGACGCCAAGGTCCACGTCCTGGAGGCCGAGCAGCGCGCCGCGCTCGGCGCCCTCGGGTCGCACCCCGAGGAGCGGATCCGCTACCGGCCCGCGCACTGGGCGCACCGCCCCGACTGGGCGGTCCACCGGGTGGCCGAGGGCGAGCCCTGGTTCGGCTTCGACGCGGTGCGCCCGCTGCCCGGCCTCGCGGCGGAGCTGGCCCTGGTCCCGCTCGGCGGGCACAGCGCCGGGCACGCCGCCGTCGCGGTCCGGGACGGCGCGCGCTGGCTGCTGCACTGCGGCGACGCCTACTACTTCCACCGCGAGATCGACCCGGACCACCCGCACGGCCACCCCGGCATGGACGTGCTCCAGCGACTCACCGAGGTCGACCGCCCGCTGCGCCTGGGCAACCACGCCCGCCTGCGCGAACTCGTCCGCGACCACGGCGACGAGGTGCTGCCGTTCAGCGCCCACGACCCCTGGGAGTTCGCCCGCCTGGCGGGGGAGTAGCCCGCAGCGCACGGCGGCGGCGGGGACGCGAAACGGCGGGGGCACTCGAAGGAGTGCCCCCGCCGTCCGGGTGACGAGGCGTCACCGTGGTGACGGAGCGTCAGTTCACATCCGGCCGCCCACCGCGGCGATCGGGGTGGTGACCGGGGTGCCCGAGCCGTCGCGGCGCGGATCGCGCTCGGGCAGGGTGACCGGCTGGCCGGTCGCGCTCGCGCCGAGGGCGGGGACGGGGCCCGCCCAGGCGAAGGCCAGGCCGTCCTCGCCGCGCAGGAAGCGCTGGACCCGCACGCCGCCGGTGGCCCGGCCCTTGCGCGGGTACTGGTCGAACGGGGTGAGCTTCCAGCTGGTCTGCTCCTCGCCGTTCAGCGTGCCGGAGGCGGCGGCCACCGAGAGCACCACCGCGTCGTCGGCCGGGTCGACCGCGGTGAACGAGAGCACCCGGGCGCCGTCCGCGAGCTTGATGCCCGCCATGCCGCCGGCCGGGCGGCCCTGCGGCCGGACCTGGCCCGCCGGGTAGCGCAGCAACTGCGCGTCGGAGGTCAGGAAGACCAGGTCCTCCTCGCCGGTGCGCAGCTCGACCGCGCCGACCACGGTGTCGCCGTCCTTGAGCGCGATCACCTCGAACTCGTCCTTGTTGGCGGGCCATTCCGGCACCACCCGCTTGACGACGCCCTGCACCGTGCCGAGCGCCAGGCCCGGCGAGGACTCGTCGAGCGTGGTCAGCGCCAGCGCCCGCTCGTCCTCGTCCAGCCGGAGGAACTCGGAGACCGTGGCGCCGCCCGCGAGCGCCGCCGAACCGGGCGGCAGCGCGGGCAGGTCGATCACCGGCATCCGCAGCACCCGGCCCGCCGAGGTGACCACGCCGATGTCGCCGCGCGCGGTGGCGGGCACCGCCGAGACCACCGCGTCGTGCTTGCCGCGGGTCACCTCTCCGGTCAGCGGCTCCAGGTCGAAGGTGCGGGCCAGCAGCCCGGTGGAGGAGAGCATCACCCGGCACGGGTCGTCCGCGACCTCCAGCGGCACCGCCAGCGCGGCGGCCGGCGCGGCGCCCGCCTCCAGCAGCACGGTGCGCCGCGCGGTGCCGAACTGCTTGGACACGGCGGCCAGTTCGGCGGAGACCACGGAGCGCAGCTTGGTGTCCGAGTCGAGGATCTCGGTCAGCTCGGCGATCTCGGTGAGCAGCTTGGCCTGCTCGGCCTCCAGCTCCACCCGGTCGAAGCGGGTGAGGCGGCGCAGCGGGGTGTCCAGGATGTACGCGGTCTGCGTCTCGGAGATCCCGAACCGCTCCATCAGGCGGTCCTTGGCCTGGCCGGCGTCGTCGCTGCTGCGGATGAGCGCGATCACCTCGTCGATGTCGACCAGCGCGATCAGCAGGCCCTCGACCAGGTGCAGGCGGTCCTGGCGCTTGCGGCGGCGGAAGTCGCTGCGCCGCTTGACCACCGTGAACCGGTGGTCGACGTAGACCTCCAGCAGCTCCTTCAGACCCAGCGTCAGCGGCTGGCCGTCCACCAGCGCCACGTTGTTGATGCCGAAGGTCTCCTCCATCGGCGTCAGCTTGTAGAGCTGCTCCAGCAGCGCCTCCGGCACGAAGCCGTTCTTCACCTCGATGACCAGCCGCAGGCCGTGCTCGCGGTCGGTGAGGTCCTTGACGTCGGCGATGCCCTGCAGCTTCTTCGCGTTGACCAGGTCCTTGATCTTCGCGATCACCTTCTCCGGACCGACCGTGTACGGCAGTTCGGTGACCACGATGCCCTTGCGGCGGGCCGTCACGTCCTCGATCGAGGTGGTGGCGCGGATCTTGAAGGTGCCGCGGCCGGACTCGTACGCGTCGCGGATGCCGGACAGGCCGACGATCCGGCCGCCGGTGGGCAGGTCCGGACCCGGGACGAACCGCATCAGGGTGTCCAGGTCAGCCGTCGGGTGCTTGATCAGGTGCCGGGCGGCGGCCACCACCTCGGTCAGGTTGTGCGGCGGCATGTTGGTGGCCATGCCGACCGCGATCCCGGTCGCGCCGTTGACCAGCAGGTTCGGGAAGGCCGAGGGGAGCACCTGCGGCTCCTGCTCGGAGCCGTCGTAGTTCGGGCTGAAGTCGACGGTGTCCTCGTGGATCGACTCCACCAGCGACATCGAGGCCGCGGTCAGCCGCGACTCGGTGTAGCGCATCGCGGCCGGCGGGTCGTCGTTGCCCAGCGAGCCGAAGTTCCCGTGACCGTCGATCAGCGGCAGCCGCATCGAGAACGGCTGCGCCATGCGCACCACCGCGTCGTAGATCGACGCGTCGCCGTGCGGGTGCAGACGGCCCATCACCTCGCCGACCAGGCGCGCGCACTTGACGTGGCCGCGCTCCGGCCGCAGCCCCATCTCGTTGGCCTGGTACAGGATCCGGCGGTGCACCGGCTTCAGGCCGTCGCGGGCGTCGGGCAGCGCCCGGGAGTAGATCACCGAGTACGCGTACTCGAGGAACGAGCCCTGCATCTCGTCCACGACATCGACGTCGAGGATGCGCTCCTCGAAGTCACCGGGCGGCGGGGTGGGCGAGTTGCGGCGGGCCATCGCTGCGGTGCTCCTTGCGGTACGTATGTGGGCTGACGCGGGCGTGAACGCCCCCATTGTGGACCCTCGGGCCGACACCCCCCGCCACCCGGGCCGCTTCCGCCCCTGGCGAACGCGTCCCGTGCGCGGACACCTCACGGCGGGCCGGGGCGTTGCACCACAATGGGGACGCCAGACTCCCCCGGCCCGGACACCCCGGAACCCGACGACGGGAAGGACCCCGCATGGCCAACCCCGCCCCCTCGAGCGGCCTCGCCATCACCGAACACCGCCTGGCCAACGGCCTGCGCGTGGTGCTCTCCGAGGACCACCTGACCCCGGTCACCGCGGTCTGCCTCTGGTACGACGTGGGATCCCGGCACGAGGTCAAGGGGCGTACCGGCCTCGCCCACCTCTTCGAGCACCTGATGTTCCAGGGCTCGGCGAACGTGTCCAACAACGGCCACTTCGAACTGGTCCAGGGTGCGGGCGGCTCGCTCAACGGCACCACCAGCTTCGAGCGCACCAACTACTTCGAGACCATGCCGGCCCACCAACTGGAGCTCGCGCTCTGGCTGGAGGCCGACCGGATGGGCTCGCTGCTGGCCGCCCTGGACGACACGTCCATGGAGAACCAGCGCGACGTGGTGAAGAACGAGCGCCGCCAGCGCTACGACAACGTGCCCTACGGCACCGCGTTCGAGAAGCTCACCGCGCTGTCCTTCCCGGACGGCCACCCCTACCACCACACCCCGATCGGCTCGATGGCCGACCTGGACGCCGCCACCCTGGAGGACGCCCGGGCGTTCTTCCGGACGTACTACGCGCCCAACAACGCGGTGCTGGCGATCGTCGGCGACCTCGACCCCGAGCAGACCATCGCCTGGGTGGAGAAGTACTTCGGCACCATCCCCGCGCACGACGGCAAGCAGCCGCCGCGCGACGGCTCCCTGCCCGACACCATCGGCCGGGAGGTCCGCGAACTGGTCGAGGAGGACGTCCCCTCGCGCGCCCTGATGGCCGCCTACCGGCTGCCGCACGACGGCACCCGCGAGGCCGACGCGGCCGACCTGGCGCTCACCATCCTCGGCAGCGGCGAGTCCAGCCGGCTCTACAACCGCCTGGTGCGTCGCGACCGCACCGCCGTCGCGGCCGGCTTCGGCCTGCTCCGGCTGGCCGGCGCCCCCTCGCTCGGCTGGCTCGACGTCAAGGCCGGCGCCGGAGCCACCGTCGAGCAGATCGAGACCGCCGTCGACGAGGAGCTCGCCCGGTTCGCCGCCGAGGGCCCCACCGCGGAGGAACTCGAGCGCGCCCAGGCGCAGATCGAGCGCGAGTGGCTGGACCGGCTCACCACAGTGGCCGGCCGCGCCGACGAACTCTGCCGCTACGCCGTGCTGTTCGGCGACCCGGCGCTGGTCAACAGCGCACTGCCGAAGGTGCTGGACGTCACCGCCGACGAGGTCAAGGCGGTGGCCGCCGCCCGGCTGCGCCCCGACAACCGGGCCGTGCTGGTGTACGAGCCGACCACCGACGAGAACGACGACCAGGACGAGCAGGACGAGGAGGCGGCGGCGTGAGCGACACCCCCGTGATGGAGTTCCACCCCCAGCCGCAGCCCGGCACCCCCACCCCGTGGGCGTTCCCGGCGCCCGAACGGCTGACCCTGGCCAACGGCATGACGGTGCTTCACTGCCACCGTCCCGGCCAGCAGCTGGTCGCCGTCGACGTGGTGCTGGACGCCCCGCTGGCCGCCGAGCCCGACGGCCTGGACGGCGTCGCGTCGATCCTCGCCCGGGCGCTCAACGAGGGCACCGACACCCTCACCGCCGAGGAGTTCGCCGGTGAACTGGAGCGGGCCGGCGCCACCCTGGACTCGCACGCCGACCACCCCGGCATCCGGGTCTCGCTGGAGGTCCCGGCCTCCCGCCTGGAGCGCGGCCTGACCCTGCTCGGCGACGCGCTGCGGGTCCCGGCGCTGCCCGAGGAGGAGATCGAGCGGCTGGTCGCCAACCGCCTCGACGAGATCGTCCACGAGCAGGCCAACCCGGCCCGGCGCGCCGCCAAGGCGCTCTCCGCCACCCTGTTCCCGGCCGCCGACCGGCTCTCCCGGCCCCGGGCCGGCTCCACCGAGACGGTCAAGAAGATCGACCGGGCCGCCGTCAAGGCGTTCTACGACACCCACCTGCGGCCCGCCACCGGCACCGCCGTGGTGGTCGGCGACCTCACCGGAGTCGACCTGGCCGCGCTGCTGGAGTCCACCCTCGGCCGCTGGACCGGCGAGGCCGCCGAGCCCTCCGCGCACGCCCCGGTCACCGCCGACGACGCCGGCCGCGTGGTCATCGTCGACCGGCCCGGCTCGGTGCAGACCCAGCTGCTGATCGGCCGGATCGGCCCCGACCGGCACGACCCGCTCTGGGCCGCGCAGATCCTCGGCACCTACTGCCTGGGCGGCACCCTCACCTCCCGGCTGGACCGGGTGCTGCGCGAGGAGAAGGGCTACACCTACGGCGTGCGGGCCTTCGCCCAGCCGCTGCGCTCGGTCGCCGACGGCTCCGGCCGGGCCATGCTGGCGATCAGCGGCTCGGTCGACACCGCCTCCACCGCGCCCGCGCTGGAGGACACCTGGAAGATCCTGCGCACGCTGGCCGCCGAGGGGCTGACCGACTCCGAGCGCGAGGAGGCCGTCCAGTTCCTGGTCGGCGTCGCCCCGCTCAAGTACGAGACGGCCGGCTCGGTAGCCGCCACCCTGGCCGACCAGGTCGAGCAGTTCCTGCCGACCGACTACCAGGCCGAGTTCTACCGGCAGCTCGCCGAACTCGACACCGAGGCCGCCACCCAGGCCGTGGTCGCCGCCTTCCCGCCGGACCGGCTGGTCACCGTGCTGGTCGGCGACGCCTCGGTGATCGCCGAGCCGGTCAAGGCGCTCAACATCGGCGACGTCACCGTCATCGCCAACTGACCCACCCTGACGGGGGCCTGACGGAGCGTCCGCTCCGCCGGGCCCCCGGCTCGTTTAATGGCTTGTGCGGCTCCACCGGGCCATGGGTAGATATCCCCCGACAGCGCGAGAGACGCGCGGTCCCACGCACGCGAGAGGAGGCGGTCACCATGCGGGTCGAGCAACGACGACGCTCCCCGAGACTGCCCCTGCGCTGTGCTTATACCGCCTGAGCAGTCCTCGCCCGGCGCTGTCCTTCCGCACGGCCGTCCCGCCGTGCCCCCGCGCTTCCCCGCCGCCGCACCGGGCGTCCTCGTGCGGCACCATGAACTTAGCGACCCAGGAGGTCGATCACCCATGTCGTACACCGAGGTTCCCGGCGCCCGCGTACCCATCCGGATGTGGACCGACCCGGCCACCGTCGAGGGCCAGGCCATGCAGCAGCTGCGCAACATCAGCACGCTGCCCTGGCTGCACGGCCTCGCCGTGATGCCGGACGTCCACCTCGGAAAGGGCGCCACCGTCGGCTCCGTCATCGCCATGAAGGGCGCGGTCTGCCCGGCCGCGGTCGGCGTCGACATCGGCTGCGGGATGACCGCGGTCAAGTCCTCGCTCACCGCCAAGGACCTGCCGGACGACCTGTCCCACCTGCGCCACCGGATCGAGCGGGCCATCCCGGTCGGCCGCGGGCTGCACTCCGACCCGGTCGACCCGCTCCGCCTGCACGGCTACGGCACCGCCGGCTGGGCCGACTTCTGGCAGCGCTTCGACGGGATCGCCCCCGAGGTCCGCTGGCGGCGCGAGCGGGCCGCCCAGCAGATGGCGACGCTCGGCTCCGGCAACCACTTCATCGAGCTCTGCCTGGACGACGACGGCGCGGTCTGGCTGATGCTGCACTCCGGTTCGCGCAACATCGGCAAGGAGCTCGCCGAGCACCACATGTCGATCGCCCAGTCCCTCCCGCACAACCAGGGCCTGATCGACCGGGACCTCGCGGTCTTCATCGCGGACACCCCGCAGATGGCCGCCTACCGGTCGGACCTGTTCTGGGCGCAGGAGTACGCCAAGCACAACCGGGCGCTGATGATGGCCCTCTTCCAGGACGCGGTCCGCCGCGAACTGCCCAAGGCCAAGGCCACCTTCGGCGAGATGATCTCCTGCCACCACAACTACGTGGCCGAGGAGCGCTACGACGGCGTCGACCTGCTCGTCACCCGCAAGGGCGCGATCCGGGCCGGCTCCGGCGAGTACGGCATCATCCCCGGTTCGATGGGCACCGGCTCGTACATCGTGAAGGGCCTCGGAAACGCGGCCTCCTTCAACTCCGCCTCGCACGGCGCCGGCCGGAAGATGAGCCGGACCGCCGCCAAGAAGCGGTTCACCACCAAGGACCTGGTCGAGCAGACCGCCGGCGTCGAGTGCCGCAAGGACGCCGGCGTGGTCGACGAGATCCCCGGTGCGTACAAGCCGATCGAGAAGGTCATGTCCCAGCAGCGGGACCTGGTCGAGGTGGTGGCGCACCTCAAGCAGGTGATCTGCGTCAAGGGCTGACGCGGCGTCGGACGTGTGAGCAGGGCCGGGGTCTGCCGCCCCGGCCCTGTTTCGGCCGTCCGTGCCCTCAGCTCACCTGGAGGGCCAGCACGTACACCGCCGTTCCCGCCACGATCGACAGCAGCGCGTTGCGCCGCCACAGGTGCAGGCCCAGCGTGACGCCCAGCCCCGCCAGCGCGGGCAGCCCGTACGGGGCCGCGGTCAGGCGCAGATCGCGCAGCGTGTAGACGGTCAGGATCACCATCACGCCCGTCGGCATGGTCGCCGCCAGGAAACGCAGCAGACCCGACTCGCGCACCCGCCCCAGCAGCACGAACGGTGCGGCGCGCAGGCCCACCGTCACCGCGAACATCACCAGCAGCCCCGCCAGCACGTACCGCCACTCAGGCACGACGCCCCCTCAGTACGTACCGCACGGCCAGCGCCGCCACGTACAACCCCAGTGCCACCAGCAGCAGTTGACCCTTCGCCAGCACCAGCGCGACCAGCGCGCACAGCAGCGCCAGTACCGGACCCGGCACGTCCCGGGTGGCCCGGTAGCCGTCGACCGCCAGCACCGCGAACAGCGCCGTCAACGCGAAGTCCAGCCCCCGCACCGTCCCCGGCAGCGCCGCGCCCACCAGTGCCCCCGTCACCCCGCCGAGCACCCAGTACGCCTGGCAGAACGCCTGGATCGCCACGATCCGACGCCCCGTCAACCCCGGCCGGGCCGAGGCCAGCGCGTACGCCTCGTCGGTCAGCGCATAGACCCCGTACACCCGGGCGGCCCGCCCGCGGATCCGGTGCAACGGGAACGACAGCCCGTAGAACACGTGCCGGAAGTTCACCAGGAACGTCGTCACCGCGATCGACGCGAGCGGCGTCACCGCGAGGAACAGCCCGATCGCGAGGAACTCCAGCGAACCGGCGTAGATCAACGACGAGAACACCGGCGTCCACCACCAGGCGAACCCGCTCTGCACCATCAACACCCCGAAAGCCACACCCAGCGGGAACAGGCCGAGCCCGACGCCGAGGGTGTCCTTCGCAGCTGATGCCATGGGCCCCGTCAGGGGCCCGGGGAACGGCGGGGGTATGGGGCGGTCGGGGTCACGGGGCGCTGTGAGGTCTGGGCGCATGGACGTATCCAAGAGCACCAGCCGTCCTGAGACCTAACCGCCACTCGCCTCGCAGTTCCGCCCCCAGCCCCGAGGGGGCCGGGAGGTACCCCCAGAGCCCCTGGTGGCGCTTACGCTGCCGGCAGTTCGTCCAAGCCCTCGTGGACCATCTTCGCGACGCGGTCGAGCGCGGCGTCCGCGCCTTCCGCGTCGGCGGTGAGGACCACCGTGTCGCCGCCCTCCGCGCCGAGCGCCAGCAGGCCGAGCATGGAGCCGGCGTTGACGGGGGCGCCGCCTTCCTTGGCGATCGTCATCGGGACGCCGGTGGAGGTCACGGCCTTGACGAAGATGGAGGCGGGACGGGCGTGCAGGCCCTCGGCCCAACCGATGGTGACGCGGCGCTCAGCCATGAGAGGTGCCTTTCCGGTGGTGCAGGGTGGTGCAGGTTGTCTAGACCAGTGTGACACGCCGGTCCGGGAACAGCGCCCCGACACCGCGCCGCCCAGCCTGCCGTGCGGCGCACGCTAGGCGCCATCAGGCTCGCCGACGGCTACGCTGGCGACCGTGGACCACGAGGTGGAAGCGGAGCACGGCTACCCGCAGCACTGGGAGGCCGACGTCCTGCTGCGCGACGGCGGCACGGCCCGGATCAGGCCGATCACCCCGGGCGACGCGGACCGCCTGGTCGAGTTCTACGAGCAGGTCTCGGACCAGTCGAAGTACTTCCGCTTCTTCGCCCCGTACCCGCACCTGTCCGACAAGGACGTGCGCCGCTTCACCCACCACGACTACGTGAACCGGGTCGGCCTGGCGCTGGTGGTGCGGGACCGGTTCATCGCCACCGTCCGGTACGACCGGATCGACCGGGACGGGATGCCGTCGACCACCGGGACGGACGCCGAGGTGGCGTTCCTGGTGCAGGACGCGCACCAGGGCCGGGGCATCGCCTCGGCGCTGCTGGAGCACATCGCGGCGGTGGCGCAGGAGCGCGGGATCCGCCGGTTCACCGCGGAGGTGCTGCCGGAGAACCGGAAGATGGTGAAGGTGTTCACCGACGCCGGGTACACCCAGCGGCGCAGCTTCGCCGAGGGCGTGGTGCACCTCGAGTTCGACCTGGAGCCGACCGCCGCGTCGCTGGCGGTGATGCGGGCGCGTGAGCACCGCGCCGAAGCCCGGTCCGTGCAGCGGCTGCTGACGCCCCGTTCGGTCGCGGTGATCGGGGTGTCGCGCAACCCGCAGTCGGTCGGCCGGGCGGTGCTGCGGGACATCGGGGCGGGGTTCGACGGGCCGGTGTACGCGGTGAACCGCAGCGCCGAGCGCGGGACGCTGCTGGACGGGGTGGCCACCCACCGGTCGGTGCTGGAGATCCCCGGGCCGGTCGACCTCGCGGTGATCGTGGTGCCGGAGCCCGCGGTGCCGGAGGCGGTCGCCGAGTGCGGGGCGCACGGCGTCCGGGGCCTGGTGGTGGTCACCGCCGGGTACGCGGAGACCGGGCCGGACGGGCGCGACCGGCAGCGGGCACTGGTGCGGCAGGCCCGGGCGGCGGGGATGCGGGTGATCGGACCGAACGCCTTCGGGCTGGTCAACACCGATCCGACGCACCGGCTGAACGCCTCGCTGGCGCCGGTGATGCCGGACCGCGGACCGTTCGGAGTGTTCTGCCAGTCCGGTGCGATCGGCGTCGCGCTGCTGGAGGCCGCCCACCGGCGCGGGCTCGGGATCTCCTCGTTCGCCTCGGTCGGCAACCGCGCCGACGTCTCCGGCAACGACCTGCTGCAGTACTGGGAGGAGGACGACGCCACCGAGGTGGTGCTGCTCTACCTCGAGTCCTTCGGCAACCCGCGGAAGTTCACCAGGATCGCCCGCCGGCTGGCCGCCGCCAAGCCGGTCGTGGTGCTCAAGGGCGCCCGGCACACCGGCAGCCTGCCGCCCGGCCACGCGGTGCAGCCCGCCGCCACCCGGCTGCGCGACGCCACCGTCGACGCGCTGTTCCAGCAGGCCGGGGTGATCCGGGTCGACACCATCACCGAACTGTTCGACACCGGCGAACTGCTCTCCGGCCAGCCGCTGCCGGCCGGTGGCAGGGTCGCCGTGGTCGGCAACTCCGACTCGCTCGGACTGCTCACCTACGACGCCTGCCTCAGCGCGGGGCTGCGCCCGCGCACCCCCGTCGACCTGACCACCGGCGCCACCGGCGAGAACTTCCGGATCGCGCTGGACACCGCACTCAGCGACCCGAGCGTCGACGCGGTGATCGCCGTCGCCATCCCGCCGATCGGCGTGCACGGCCCCGACCCGGCGCCCGAACTGCTGGAGGACGACCCGGAGATCGCCCAGGCGCTGCTGGACGCCGCCGTCCGCGGCCGCGAACTAGGCAAGCCGCTGCTGCTCGCCCACCTCGCCCTGCCCGGCCTGGTCGAACGGCTGCGCGCGGGGCGGGTGCCCGCCTACCCCACGCCGGAACGCGCCGTGCACGCCCTCGCGGATGCCGTCCGCTACGCCAAGTGGCGCCGACGCAGCGCCGAGGCCGAGGAGACCGCCCGGGTGCCGGAACTCGACGGGGTGGACGAGGCCGCCGCGGCCGCGCTGGTCGAGCGGGCCCTCACCAGCCGCGAGGCGGTCGCCGCCCGGCTGCAGGCCGGCGGCGCCAGGGTCACCCTGCCCGACGCGGAGGCCCTCGAACTGCTCCGCTCCTACGGCATCCCGGTCAGCCCGACGCTGTCCGCGCCCGACGAGGCGAGCGCCGTCAAGGCGGCCGCCACGCTCGGCTACCCGGTCGCGCTGAAGGCCACCGCCGAGCACCTGCGGCACCGGCCCGACCTGGGCAGCGTCCGGCTCGACCTCACCAGCGAGGCCGAACTGCGCCGCGCCCACCGGGAGCTGGACGCGCTGCTCGGCGGCGCCGCGCAGGCCAGGCTGGTGGTGCAGCGGCTCGCCCCGCGCGGCGTGGACACCGTGATCGGCGCCTCGGTCGACTCCGCGGTCGGCACCATCCTCTCCTTCGGCCTGGCCGGCGCCCCCGCCGAACTGCTCGGCGACGTCGCGCACCGCCTGGTCCCGGCCACCGACCGGGACGTCGCCGAGCTGATCCGCGAGGTGCGCGCCGCCCCGCTGCTGTTCGGCTGGCGCGGCGCGGAGGCGGTCGACACCGACGCGCTGGAGGAGATGCTGCTGCGGGTCTCCCGGCTGGTCGACGACCTTCCGGAGGTCGCCTCGGTCGACCTCGAACCGGTCGTGGTCGCCCCGCAGGGCCTCGCCGTGCTGGGCGCCACGGTGCGGATCGCACCGCTGCCGGTCCGCACCGATCTGGGGCCGCGCGCCATGAGCACCCTGTAACCTTGCGTGGTTGCCTGCCCGCAGACCGGGCGGCGCGAGGGCGGACCTCCGGGGAAGCCCGGCAGACCCGGCGCAGTGCCACCCGCCGGAGCGGCGGGACATGCCAGGATGGAGTTATGGCGAAGACCGGTACCACCACGCAGGACCTGCGGTCCGCGATCGAGCGCAGCGGTTACTACCCGGCGCTGGTCTCCGAGGCGGTGGAGTCCGCGGTGGGCGCTGAGCCGATCACCTCGTACCTGGTGCACCAGGAGACCACCTTCGACGCCAACGAGGTCCGCCGGCACGTCACCGTGCTGGTGCTCACCCCGTCCCGCTTCGTGGTCAGCCACACCGACGAGCAGAACGGCGACGCGGCCACCCCCGTCCCGTACGCCACCACCTCCACCGAGACGGTCCGCCTGGACCGGATCAACTCCGTGGTGGTCAGCCGCATGGTCGCCAACCCCGAGACCTACACCCCCGGCACCCTGCCGCGCGAGGTCGTCCTCACCATCGGGTGGGGCGCCGTGCAGCGGCTCGACCTGGAGCCCGCGGGCTGCTCCGACCCCAACTGCGAGGCGGACCACGGCTACACCGGCTCGGCGACGGCCGACGACCTGTCGCTGCGGGTCAGCGAGGCCGGCGACGGTCCGGAGACGGTCACCCAGGCGCTGGTCTTCGCCCGGGCGCTGTCCGAGGCCACCGTGACCGGGGTCTGAGCTCGCGCATGCACCTCGGCCACGACTCCTTCGAGATCCTCGACCCCGCCGACGCCCCGGCCCCCCGCTACGGCACCGCCGCCCTCAGCGACCTGCTGCCCACGGTGGCCGCCGGCCTCGGCGTGGACGGCTACGCCCGCGCCCTGCCGCTGGAGCCCGCCGACCGGGTCTGCGTCTTCCTGGTCGACGGCCTCGGCTGGGAACTGATCCGCCGTCACCCCGACTGGGCGCCGTTCCTCACCTCCCTGGTCGCGGCGGGCAGCCCGCTCACCGCCGGCTTCCCGTCCACCACCGCCACCTCGCTGGCCTCGGTGGGCACCGGCCTGCCGCCCGGCCGGCACGGCCTGGCCGGCTACACGGTCGCCATCCCCGGCACCGGCCAGCTGATGAACCAGCTGCGCTGGCAGCCGCCGCTCGACCCGCACGCCTGGCAGCCCTACCCGACCGTCTTCCAGCAGGCGCACGACGCCGGGGTGGCCACCGCCCAGGTCTCCTCGCCGCTGTTCGCCGCCACCCCGCTCACCCAGGTCGCCCTCTCCGGCGGCACCTTCCTCGGCCGTACCACCGGCGAGGAGCGGATGGACCAGGCGGCCCGCTGGCTCGCCGAGCACGACCGCGCGCTGGTGTACACCTACGTCAGCGAACTCGACGCGGCCGGGCACCGCTTCGGCGTCGACTCCGACGAGTGGCGGCTCACCCTGCACACCGTCGACCGGCTGGCCCGTCGGCTCGCCGAGCAGCTCCCGCCGCGCTCCGCGCTGTACGTCACCGCCGACCACGGCATGATCGACATCGCCGAGGAGGACCGGATCGACTTCGACGAGGACTGGGAGCTGTCGGCCGGCGTCGCCCTGCTCGGCGGCGAGGGCCGGGCCCGGCACGTCTACGCGGTCTCCGGCGCGGCCAACGACGTGCACGCCGTGTGGAGCGAGGTGCTGGGCGACCGGATGTGGGTCGCCACCCGCGACCAGGCCATCGACGCGGGCTGGTTCGGCCCCGCGGTGGACAGCCGGGTCTACCACCGGATCGGCGACGTGGTCGCCGCCGCCCGCGACGACATCGCGGTGATCGCTTCCCGGCAGGAGCCCGGCGAGTCCCAGATGGTCGGCCTGCACGGCTCGATGACTCCGGTCGAGCAGCTGGTCCCGCTGCTCGAAGTCCGCGGCTGACCGCCCGCGCCCGAACCCCCACCCGAAAGGCTGACGCTCCACCCATGGCTGAACTGGTGTTCTTCTCGGGCACGATGGACTGCGGCAAGTCGACGCTGGCCCTCCAGATGGACCACAACCACTCCGCCCGCGGCCGCCAGGGCATCATCTTCACCCGCCACGACCGGGCCGGCACCGCCATCATCTCCAGCCGGCTCGGCCTGCGGGCCGACGCGGTCGAGGTCGGCGACAACTTCGACTTCCAGTCCTACGTGGTCCACCTGCTCTCCGCCGGCGGCAAGGTCGACTACCTGATCTGCGACGAGGCACAGTTCTTCGACTCCGGGCAGATCGACCAACTCGCCCGCATCGTCGACGAGTTGGGCATCGACGTGTTCACCTTCGGAATCACCACCGACTTCCGCACCAGGCTCTTCCCCGGCTCCCAGCGCCTGATCGAACTCGCCGACCGGGTCGAGGTCCTCCAGGTCGAGGCACTCTGCTGGTGCGGCGCCCGGGCCACCCACAACGCCCGCACCGTCGGCGGCGTCATGGTCGTCGAGGGAGCACAGGTCGTGGTCGGCGACGTCGCCGTCAACGAGGACGAGATCGGCTACGAGGTGCTCTGCCGCCGCCACCACCGCCGCCGGCTCACCGCCGCCACCGCCCGCGCCGCCGTGCTCTCCCCGGACGTCCTCCCCTTCGAGGGTTCCTGACGGTCCGTCGAGTGTTGCGCCACGTGTCCTGACCGGCGACCTCGCCCCGGCGCCGCCCGGCGCGCGCCACAATGGGCGACATGACCTCGCCCCTGATCACCGCCGCCGACCTCGCCGCCGCGCTCGACTCCGCGCAGCCGCCCGTGCTGCTCGACATCCGCTGGCAGCTCGGCGGCCCGCCCGGCGCCGAGGAGTACGCCAAGGGCCACCTGCCCGGCGCCCACTACCTCGACCTGGACCACGAGCTCGCCGACCCGCCCGGCCCGGCCGGCCGCCACCCGCTGCCCGACCCGGAACGCCTGGCCACCGCGCTGCGCCGGGCCGGGGTCCGAGGCGACCGCCCCGTGGTCGCCTACGACGCGGGCCCCTCGCTCTCCGCCGCCCGCGCCTGGTGGCTGCTGCGCTGGGCCGGCCACACCGACGTCCGCGTCCTCGACGGAGGCCTCGCCGCCTGGCAGGCCGCCGGTCACCCGCTCACCACCGACACCCCGGCCCCCGCCGACGGCGACTTCAAGGTCGACCCCGGCCACCTCCCCACCGTCGACGCCGCCGGGGCCGCCGACCTCGCCACCAGCGGCCTGCTGCTCGACGCCCGCGCCGGGGAGCGCTACCGTGGCGAGACCGAGCCCATCGACCCGCGGGCCGGGCACATCCCCGGCGCGATCTCCGCCCCCACCGCCGAGAACCTCACCGCCGACGGCCACTTCCTCCCCGCCGCCACCCTCACCACCCGCTTCACCGCCCTCGGCCTCACCCCCACCACCCCCACCGCCGTCTACTGCGGCTCCGGCGTCACCGCCGCGCACCAGCTCCTCGCGCTGGAAGTCGCGGGCTTCGAGGGCATCGCGCTCTACCCGGGCTCGTGGAGCGAGTGGTCCGCGAACCCGGAGAACCCGGTAGCAACTGCCTGAAGTGGCAAACGTCTAGGGGCTCGGGGAACTGCGAGGCGAGTGCCTGACGGTCTCACCTCGGCTGTAGGTCTTGGGAGACCTCTATGCGCCCAGACCTCGCAGCGCCCCGGCACCCTGACCGCCACGCACTCCCGCCGTTCCGCCCCCAGCCCCAAGGGGGGCCGGGAGGTACCCCCAGGGCCCCTAGAGGGCCCCGGAGGGGCCCCTGCTATTCAGGCTTCTTGCGGCGCGACCCGAACACGATCTCGTCCCAGCTGGGCACCGTCGCCCGCCGGCCCGGGCGGACGCCGTCCGCCTCGGCCTGGCGGTCGGTGGTGCCGACCAGGCGCTCGCGGTGGGGGGCGACGGACCGGGGCATGAGGATGTCCGCGTACGCGGAGCCCGCGCCGACGCTGGCCGCGGGGGCGGCCGTGGCGGCGGTCTCCTCGACCTCCTCCACCTCCTCGGCGACCGTGGTCTCGACGGCGGGGCCGATCGGGGTGAGGTCGCCGCGGTAGGCGGGGACCACGTCCAACAGGCTGGTCAGGGAGTCCCGTTCGGCGACCGCCTCGCGGGCTTCGCGGGCCTCCCGCACCTCCCGGACCTCGCGCGGCTGCATGATCCGGTCCGCGGAGGGACGCTCGATCATCGGGCGGGACGGGCGGTCCTGGGGGAGCCGGGCGATCCGCGGGATGAACGGGAAGACCGAGTCCTCCTCGCGTTCCACGTTCTCGCCGATCAGGGCGCGGGCCTCGTCGTCGTTCGGCTGTACCAGCCGCCGCGGCGGGTCGTAGGACCAACTGGCGCTGCGGGGCTCGCCGTCGGCGCGGTAGGCGAGACGGACCTCCCAGGTGCCGTCGTCGCGGCGCCAGGAGTCCCAGTGCTCGCTGTCCTTCTCCGCGCCGCGCAGCGTGAGGCGTTCGGCGACGGCCTCGCCGAGCTGCGGGCCGGTGGACTCGCCGTGCCGACGGATCGCCGTCTTGCGGGCCCGCTCGGCCATGAACGCGCGCTCGGCCAGCACCGGACCCTCGAAGCGGCGGACCCGCTCCACCGAGATGCCGGCGGCCTGGGCGACCTCCTCCGCGGAGGCACCGGCTCGTATCCGCGCCTGGATGTCACGGGGGCGGAGGTGGCTCTCCACCTCGATCTCGATCTGGCCGAGCCGGGGCCGGTCGCCCCGGATGGCGGCGCGCAGGCGCTCGTCGATCGGAAGCGTGTACTCCGTGCTGTCGGCAGCCTTGAGCACCAGCCGTGTGCCGTCGTTGCTGACGGCCACGACGCGCAGTTCGGGCACGGTTACCTCCCGGGTGGTGCCTGCCGACGTCACCTGCGTCGCTGCTCCCGTACTGAGTGTGGCCTGCCCGCTGGCGACTGGCCACAACCTTGCAGAGTTACCCGGCGTGTCGGGCTTTCGCCCGGGCGCGCCGCTGTGGCACGGTTGCCTGTTTGCCACGTCGCCGGTCGACATCGATCCCGGGCTTCCGGGCCGCCGTCTGACGGGCAGTCGACAACGGGACCGAAGGCTCAGGCTCCACGAACAGTACTCCATTCGTGGCATCCACAGGGGCGGCTCGCCGCTCAAGTCTCCCGCGAATCATCGGAATCTCACGGGTGGGCACCCCGAAGACGCGCGTGCGATCAGTGGACGGTGATCATCTTCACATATATCGACCGGCAGGAACCAGATTTTCGACCCTTGTGTCCTTCTTTGGGCAAGATGGAGAGACTTGTTCGAGATTTCGACACGCCGACCCGGGGACAGGGATGCCGCAGCAGAGGGAGCAGTTCGCGCACGGACCGGCCGGAGGGGCGGAGCGGCGGGAGCGCAGACGGCTTGATCTGACGGTTGCTCAGGTGGCGGCGAGTGCCCTGGCGGCGGTGGTCGGCGCGGTGCTGGCCTCGGAACTCGGAGTGTACGGAACGATACTCGGCGCTGCCGTGGTCTCGGTGGGGGCCACCGTCGGAAGCGCGGTCTTCCAGCACCTCTTCAAACACACCGGGGAACAACTGCGCAACGCGGTGGAGCGCGATCCGGAAAGGGCCGAGCCGATCCTTCCGGGCCCGGCGCCGGCGAACGGAATCAGCCAGGACTGGAACAAACCCCGGGTGCTGCGCGCGAAACGGCGCTGGACCTGGAAGTCGTACACCGCGGTATCGGCGCTGGTCTTCGTGGTGGCGATGGTCCCGATCACGGCGGTGGAACTCGCGGCCGGCAAACCGTTGAACGCCATCACCACCGGGCAGTCCGGCGGCGGCACCTCGTTCAACCCGTCCAAGCCCTCCGCCCCGCAGCCGGAGGCGCCCGGGAAATCGCCGAGCACCGCCCCGTCCACCACGCCGTCCGGTTCGCCCGCGGCCACCCCGTCCGGCTCGCCCTCGCCGAACTCCTCGCCCAGCCCGTCCGGTTCGGCCACCCCCTCCGGGTCGCCCTCGCCCTCGGCCGACGCACCGTCAGGTGCGGCGTCGGCCGGGGCGGCGGTCACGCCCGGCGCGCAGGACGGGCTGGTCAGCCCGGGTCCGAGCACCACGCCGGTGGGCTGACGGTCTGTTCGCCCGAAGGGTTCTCCGGGCCGTCAGCCCTGGGTGCTCTTCACCAGGTTCACTTCGTTCGCCGCTGCCGCGGTGGCGACGCCGTGGCGGAGGCGGGGGAGGCCGAGGTAGGCGACCAGGGCGCCGAACGCGGCCGCGGCGGTGGGGACCCAGTAGCCCGCGGGGGCGCCCGCGGCGTCGACCACCCAGCCGGCGAGGGAGGAGCCGACGGCCACGCCCATCGCGAGACCGGTGGTGGTCCAGGTCATGCCTTCGGTGAGCTGGGAGGCCGGGACCAGCCGTTCGACCAGGGCCATCGCGGTGATCAGGGTGGGGGAGATGGCGAGGCCGGCCAGGAAGAGCGAGGCGCCTACGGCGGTGAGTCCGGCGGTGCCGTGCAGGAAGAGGCCGGAGAGGATCAGCGGGACCATGCCGGCGGCCATCACGGTGACGCCGATGAGGAAGCGCCAGGCCATCGAGCCGGTCAGCTTGAGGACGCCGAAGACCGCGCCGGCCAGGCAGGAGCCGAGCGCGTAGACGGCGAGCACCACGGTGGAGGCGCCGATGTGGCCCTGGGCCTTGGCGTAGGCGACGGTGACCACCTCGACGGAGCCGAAGATGCCGCCGGTGGCGATGAAGGTGACCACCAGGACCTGGAGCCCCTTGGAGCGGATCGCCGAGCCGCCGGTGCGGTGGGCGGCGGGATGGACCGGCGGCTCGGTGCCGCGCTGGGCGGTGAAGAGCAGGATGCCGACGATCAGGAAGACCCCGGCGAGCAGCACGCCGGACTCGGGGAAGAGCGTGGTGGCCAGGCCGATCGAGAGGATCGGTCCGACGATGAAGCAGATCTCGTCGGCGACGGCCTCGAAGGAGTACGCGGTGTGCAGCTTGGGCGGCTCGTCGCGGTAGAGGTGGGCCCACCGGGCGCGGACCATCGAGCCGGTGCTGGGCATCACGCCCATGCCGGCGGCGAAGACGAAGAGGGTCCAGTCGGGCGCGCCGAGCCGGGCGCAGAGCAGCAGGCCGGCGGCGGCCAGGGCGGTGACCGCGGTGGCCGGGAGGGCGACCCGCCGCTGGCCGTGGCGGTCGACCAGCTGGGAGATCCGGGGGCCGAGGATCGCGGCGGAGACCGCCAGGACCGCGGAGAGCGCGCCGCCGATCCGGAAGGAGCCTCTGATCTCGGACAGCATCGTCACGATGCCGATCCCGGTCATCGAGATCGGCAACCGGGCGATCAGGCCGGAGGAGGAGAAGGCCAGACTGCCGGGGGCGGCGAAGATCTGGCGGTAACTGGACAGCACGGGTGGCTCCGTCGGGTGGGTCAGGCTCGGGGTCAAGCTCGGGGCAAGGCTCGGCGTAAGGCACGACTCTCGTCATCACAGCTTACGAACCGTGACGGAGCGCCCGCACCCGGATAAGCCGCCCGCGTCCGGCCCGACGGTCCGTCAGGGACCGGCCTGCCGGTCGGGCACCGGGCGGCGGGTGGCGGGTGGCAGGATCGGAGCCATGTCCGACACGCGCATCCTCACCGACCACGCGCCGTACGACGCGCTGCTGCTGCTCTCCTTCGGCGGGCCGGAGGGCCCCGAGGACGTGGTGCCCTTCCTGGAGAACGTGACCCGGGGGCGGGGCATCCCGAAGGAGCGGCTGACCGAGGTCGGCAAGCACTACTTCCTGTTCGGCGGGGTCAGCCCGATCAACGCGCAGAACCGCGAGCTGCTGGCCGCGCTGCGCAAGGACTTCGCCGAGCACGGCCTGGACCTGCCGGTGTACTGGGGCAACCGGAACTGGGCCCCGTACCTGGTGGACACCCTGCGGGAGATCGCCGCGGACGGGCACCGGCGAGTGCTGGTGCTGGCCACCAGCGCGTACGCGGGGTACTCGGGCTGCCGGCAGTACCGGGAGAACCTGGCCGACGCGCTGGCCGTGCTGGCCGAGGAGGGCGCGCCGGAGCTGACCGTCGACAAGCTGCGGCACTTCTACAACCACCCCGGCTTCGTCGAGCCGATGATCGACGCGACCCTGGCCGCGCTCGCCGAACTGCCCGAGGCGGTCCGATCCGGCGCCCGGCTGGCGTTCACCACGCACTCGATCCCGACCGCGATGGCGGAGAGCTCCGGCGCCCCCGACGACCCGGCCCGCGGCACCCCCGGCGGGGCGTACGTGGCCCAGCACCTGGAGGTGGCGGGGCTGATCGCCGAGGCGGTGGCCGAGGCCACCGGCGTCGCCGACCGGCCGTGGGAGCTGGTGTACCAGAGCCGCAGCGGCGCGCCGCACATCCCGTGGCTGGAGCCGGACATCTGCGACCACCTGACCGCGCAGCGGGCGGACGGCGCCCCGGCGGTGGTGATGGTGCCGATCGGGTTCGTCTCCGACCACATGGAGGTCAAGTACGACCTCGACACCGAGGCGGTGGCCCGCGCCGCCGAGCTCGGCCTGCCGGTCGCCCGGGCCGCCACCGTGGGCGCCGACCCCCGTTTCACCGCCGCCGTGCGCGAGCTGGTGCTGGAGCGCGCCGCGGTGGAGCGCGGCGTTCCGGTCGCCCGCCGCGCGCTCGGCGCGTGCGGGGCCAGCCACGACGTGTGCGCCCTCGCCTGCTGCCCCAACCCGCGCGCGCCGCGCCCGGCCGCCGCCCAAGCCCGATGACCCGGAGGACTCCCGCCGTGACCGACCCCCTGCTGGACGAACTGCTCGCCACCGCCGTCGAGGCGGCCACCAAGGCGGGCGAGCTGCTGCGCGACGGCCGGCCCGAGGAGCTCGGGGTGGCCGCCACCAAGAGCAGCCCGGTGGACGTGGTGACCGAGATGGACCTGGCCTCCGAGAAGCTGGTCCTGGAGCTGATCTCGGGACGCCGCCCCGCCGACGGCTACCTCGGCGAGGAGGGCGCCGACCGCCCCGGCACCTCCGGCGTGCGCTGGGTGGTCGACCCGCTCGACGGCACCGTCAACTACCTGTACGGGCTGCCCTCCTGGGCGGTAAGCGTGGCCGCCGAGCTGGACGGCGAGGCGGTGGTCGGGGTGGTTTACGTGCCGGCCCGCGGCGAGCTGTTCCAGGCGGTCCGCGGCGGCGGGGCGTTCCTGAACGGACGTCAGCTGACGGTCCGTCCGGCCGCGGCCTGGGGGACGGCGCTGGTCGCCACCGGCTTCGGGTACCTGCGCGAGCGCCGGGTGCGCCAGGCCGAAGTGGTGCAGGCGCTGATGGCCGAGGTGCGCGACATCCGCCGGGCCGGCGCCGCCGCGGTCGACCTGTGCGACCTGGCGGCCGGCCGCTTCGACGGCTACTTCGAGCGCGGCCTGGCCCCCTGGGACCGGGCGGCCGGACTGCTGATCGCCCGCGAGGCCGGCGCGCTCACCGGCTCCCGCCCCGGCCTGCCCGCCGACGGCGAGCTCACGGTGGCCGCCCCGCCCGGCGTCTTCGAGCCGCTGCAGGCCCGCCTGGAGGAACTCGGCGCCTGGCACGACTGAGCCCGGCGGCGGACTCGGCACGCCCCGAGAAAGCGAAGGGCCCTGGCACGGGTACGGTGCCAGGGCTCGCTGGTGCGGGTGGGGATCAGATCAGGTCAGGTCAGGCGGCGGAGCGGTGCGTACCGTGCACCGTGTCCACGCCGTGCTCGGCGGCGAGACGCTGGAGGTCCTCCAGCTCGGACTGCTCGACCTCGGCCAGGAACTCGTCCCCGGACTCGATCGCGCGGTGCAGATCCTGCTCGGCGTTCTTGATCCGCTGAAGGATTCCGGTGGTGAAGGCGTCCATACGGGCCCCCTTTGCTGTGTCGGACGGGCTCGGTCCGGGCAACCCCCCGGCACGGACCGAAAACCGGAACCGGCACTCCCGGGCGGGGAGCGCGGAGACGGCGCGGCGGCCGAGTTCCGAAGGCTTTCGAGCCCAGACCGGTGCGGATGGGGCACTCGGCGGGTGGTGGCCGCGATCCGTGCAGGGCGGTATCGCGGTGTGCACCTGTCCTCCCCGCCCCCGCGCGGGGGAAACCTCGACGGGCCGGAAAGTTGCCCGGGTCACAGTCCAACCGGCAGCCGGCGACTCCGTTTTCGCCACCGGCACACCGGACTTACCCCTTGTTTACCGCGCGACCAGGCAGGATGGAGGCACCGTCGGATCCGCGTGTCCGGATCCGCCGCCCGGTGCACCACGGCCCGCACGGGCGTCACGGTCTGGGCCGCTCCAGAGAAGGGACAACCGCCGTGCGGGTACTCGTCGTCGAGGACGAGCAGCTGCTCGCCGAGGCCGTCGCCACCGGCCTGCGCCGCGAGGCGATGGCCGTCGACGTCGTCTACGACGGGGAGGCCGCGCTGCAGCGGATCGCCGTGAACGACTACGACGTGGTGGTGCTCGACCGCGACCTGCCGCTGGTGCACGGCGACGACGTCTGCCGGAAGATCGTCGAACAGGGCCTGGCCACCCGGGTGATCATGCTGACCGCCTCCGGCGACATCAGCGACCGGGTCGAGGGCCTGGAGATCGGCGCCGACGACTACCTCCCCAAGCCGTTCGCTTTCAGCGAACTCGTCGCCCGGGTACGGGCGCTGGGCCGCCGCGCCACCGTTCCGCTGCCCCCGGTGCTGGAACGCGCCGGGATCAGCCTGGACCCCGGCCGCCGCGAGGTGATCCGCGACGGCAAGCCGGTCCAGCTCGCCCCCAAGGAGTTCGCCGTCCTGGAGGTGCTGATGCGGGCCGGCGGCGCCGTGGTCTCCGCCGAGCAGCTGCTCGAGAAGGCCTGGGACGAGCACACCGACCCCTTCACCAACGTCGTCCGGGTGACCGTGATGACCCTGCGCCGCAAGCTCGGCGACCCGCCGGTGATCGTCACCGTGCCCGGCTCCGGCTACCGGGTGTGACCCCCGCCGACCACCGCCCCGGCTGAGAGGACCCGTCCGACATGACCACCCCGCCACCACCCGGCGGGGCCCCCGGCGCGCCCGCCCAGGGCCCCGGCCAGGTGCCCCCGCGCCCGCCGCACCCCCCACGCCCCTCCGAGCCGGGCGGCGCCCGCCGGCGGGACGACACCTACCACCCCGGCGACGGCCTGTTCGCCTGGCTGTCGCTGCGCCCCACCATTCGGATCCGGCTCACCCTGCTCTACGGCGGGATGTTCCTGATGGCCGGGGTGGTCCTGCTGCTGCTGATGTACTACTTCGTCCGGACCGCGTTCCAGGACAACCAGCTGCCGCACCTCACCCTGGGCCAGGACGTCACCTTCCGGCTGCCCGACGGCACCCGGATCACCGACCAGGCCACCCTCGACAAGTGGATGGACAACTACCAGGCGACCCGCAGCAGCGCCGCACTGTCCACGCTGCTGCGCAAGGCGCTCACCGCGCTGGTCTGCCTGGCCGTGATCGCGTTCGCGGTCGGCTACGCGATGGCCGGCCGGGTGCTGCACCCGCTCGGCCGGATCACCCGCACCGCCCGCGAGGTGGCCGGCAGCGACCTGCACCGCCGGATCGAGCTGGACGGCCCGGACGACGAGTTCAAGGAACTCGCCGACACCTTCGACGAGATGCTGGAGCGGCTGGACCGCGCCTTCGACTCGCAGCGCCGGTTCGTCGCCAACGCCTCGCACGAGCTGCGCACCCCGCTGGCGATCAACCGCACCCTGCTGGAGGTGCAGCTCGCCGACCCGGAGGCCTCGCCCGACCTGCAGCAGCTCGGCAAGACCCTGCTGGCCACCAACGAACGCAGCGAGCAGCTCGTCGAGGGCCTGCTGCTGCTGGCCCGCAGCGAGAACGAGATCACCGACCGCCGCGCGGTCGACCTCTCCGAGGTCGCGCTGCGCGCCGTGGAGCAGATCCGCCCGGAGGCCGGCACCCGCGAGGTGGAGCTGCGCTCCGAGCTGGCGCCCGCCCCGGCGCACGGCAACGGCGTGCTGCTGGAGCGGATCGCGCTCAACCTGCTGCAGAACGGCGTGCGCTACAACAGCCCGGACGGCTGGGTGGAGATCACCACCCGGGCGGTCCCGGGCGGGGGCGGCGAGCTGGTGGTCAGCAACACCGGCCCGGTGGTCCCCGGCTACGAGCTGGAGCACATCTTCGAGCCCTTCCGCCGGGTCAAGGGCGCCGACCGGACCCGCAGTGACAAGGGCGTCGGCCTCGGCCTGTCGATCGTCCGCTCGGTGGTCCGGGCACACGGAGGCACCATCGAGGCCACTGCCCGCCCCGGAGGCGGCCTGCGGGTGCAGGTCCGTATCCCGTAGTCGTCGACCCGCTCCCGGGCCGCCAGTGGCCCGTGTACGCCGTTCGGAGCAATCCGAAGGCCTCAGCCGCCCCCGTCCAGCCTGTGTCGGAACGACATAAGCGCTGGACAGGGGCGGCTTGTCATTTGGTGTCGGATCAACTTACGGTTACGTAACCTACGCAGCCGTAGGTGAGCCCGTCCCACCCGCAGGAGCTACCGCCGTGACCATCACCCCGCAGCGCCCCGCAACGACCGCATGGACCGACGCCCGGCTGATCCTCGCGCTCGAAGAGGTCGTGGAGACCGAGCTGAACCGCCACCTCAAGGTCGCCAAGGAATGGATGCCGCACGAGTACGTGCCGTGGAGCCAGGGGCGGGACTTCGACGGCGTGCTCGGCGGTGAGGCGTGGTCGCTGGAGCAGTCCAAGGTGACCCCGCTGGGCCGGGTGTCGCTGGTGGTCAACCTGCTCACCGAGGACAACCTCCCGAGCTACCACCACGAGATCGCCAGCATGTTCGGCCGCGAGGGCGCCTGGGGCACCTGGGTGCACCGCTGGACCGCCGAGGAGGGCCGCCACGGCATAGCGATCCGGGACTACCTGTTGGCCACCCGGGCGGTCGACCCGGTCGAGCTGGAGCGGGCCCGGATGACGCACATGGCCGAGGGCTTCCAGTCCGACAACTCGCACAGCATGCTGCACTCGGTGGCCTACGTGGCCTTCCAGGAGCTGGCCACCCGGATCGCCCACCGCAACACCGGCCACCACTCCGGCGACCCGCTCTGCGACCAGCTGCTGGCGAAGATCGCCAACGACGAGAACCTGCACATGGTCTTCTACCGGAACCTGCTGAAGGCCGCCCTGGAGCTCGCCCCCGACGAGGCCATGCGCGCCGTCGCCGACGTGGTGATCGACTTCCGGATGCCCGGCCACGGCATGCCCGGCTTCGAGCGCTCCGCCGCCCAGATCGCCATCGGCGGCATCTACAACCTCCGCATCCACCACGACGACGTGCTGCAGCCCGTGCTGCGCCACCTCAAGGTGATGGAGATCGGCGGCCTCGGCCCGGTCGGCAGCCAGGCCCAGCAGGAGCTCGGCGCCTTCCTGGACGGCCTGGACGCCCAGGCCACCAAGTTCGACGAGCGCCAGGCCGCGCTGCTCGCCCGCCGCGCCGCCGCGGCCGCCGCCCGCGCCTGACGGCGGGTGCCGGGACCGGTCCGGAACCGACCCGGGCACAACGGTCGGTAAGCGGACGATCCGACCGGAGTGAGCCCGGGTCGAAAGGCCCGTTTTCGCGTCAAACGCCCGTCATCGGCGCCAATGTGACGAAGCTCACACCGCGGCGTACGATCCGTTTGCGTCCCCCTTGAGGGTGATCACCCGTTCGGGCCACTCGGTTGCGCTGCGTCATGTCGCCGGGCATTCACGGACAAGTCGACCTGTCGTCAAATTCCGTCCCGCAGCGTGCAGTTGCCGACCCGGTCGGTTCCGGGCGGCTACCGTAGGTAGTCGACCGGATGCCACGGCCCGCCCTGGTTCACCCATCCGAGGGATCGTGTTCGGACCCTGTTCGATCACCCTGACGGGCCCCCGACTGGGTGTCGATTGAGTAACAGGGCTTGAAGTAAGGCACAATCTCGGCCTCGGGTCGGGCACAAGACCGGCCCCCCAGGCGTTACGTGCGCTGGAGATACCCGCACACACCCAAAGGGGGAGAGCGAAACATGGCAACGGACTACGACACCCCACGCAAGACCGATGACGACCTCAACGAGGACAGCATCGAGGAACTGAAGGCCCGCCGGAACGAGAAGGCTTCCAGCTCGGTCGACGTCGACGAGTACGACGCGAACGAAGGCCTGGAGCTTCCCGGTGCCGACCTCTCCAACGAGGAGTTGTCGGTTCGCGTGCTGCCCCGGCAGGCCGACGAGTTCACCTGCATGAGCTGCTTCCTGGTGCACCACCGGAGCCAGCTCTACAGCGAGAAGAACGGCCAGCCGATCTGCCGGGACTGCGGCGCCTGAAAACGGCGCGGCACAGGCCCGGGCGGGCGAGACCCCTCCGCCGGCCCGGTACGCCGCCCCGTCCGGCCTTGAGCAGCAAGGCCGGAGGCAGCATCAGCGACCGTCCCGAGCGGTCGCACCCGGTAGGCCGCGAGCTGCGCGCCTGCCACGCAGTGCTCGCCGAGAAACGCCGAAAGGGACGGTCCCGCCACCACGCGGGAACCGTCCCTTCCGGTTTTCTCCGGCCCTTCGGCCGCTCCGGCCGTACCCCGGCCCCGGACTCAGCGGGCGCGGCCGACGGCCGCCTCGCTGAGCGCGTCCGCCAGCCGCTGCGGCGAGCGGGTCGACAGGTACAGGTACGGCGTCGGGTCGGCCGGATCGGTCACCTCGACCTTCAGCGCGGTCGGCACGTAGCTGCGCAGCAGCATGAAGGCCCGCGGATCGGCCTTCACCGACCGCCAGGCCACCGCCTCCTTCGGGTTCAGCACCTCGGCCGCCCCGAGCGCGCTCACCGGGATCCTGGCCTGCCCGGCCACCAGCGAGCCCTGCACCACCCGGATCCGGGCCGAGCCGTAGCCGCTGAGCGCCGCGGCGCCCGCGGCCACCCCGACCACCAGGCCGACCAGCGCGGCCACCTCGCTGAACCTGAGCAGGATCAGCGCGAGCGAGAGCCCGAGCGCGAGGGCCAGCAGCCACCAGGAGCGCGGGACGGTGAGACGTTCGTCGTACATGCCGTCCATTGTGGGCGCACCACACGCCCGGCCCGGCCCCCGGGGCCCCGCGACGCACCCCGGACGATGCTGCGCCGGAAAGCTACCGGCCGGTAAGGTCGCCGCTGTGAACGGACCCATCGCCACCCCCACCACGCCGCCCGCAGAGGCCGTCCTCCCGCCCCGCTCCCCGCAGGCCCCCGCACCCGGCACCGTCATCGGCACCCACTACGAGGACTGCTTCGGCTGCGGCCCGCACCACCCCCACGGCCTCCAGCTCACCGCCACCGCCGGCGACCGGCTCGACGTCACCGCCGAGTTCACCGTCAAGCCGGGCCACCAGGGCGGCCCCGGACTCGCCCACGGCGGCGTCCTGGTCAGCGCCATGGACGAGACCCTCGGAACCCTCAACTGGCTGCTCGGCGCCCCCGCCGTCACCGGCCGGCTGGAGACCGACTTCGTCCGTCCGGTCCCCGTCGACTCCGTGCTGCACATCCACGCGCGGGTGACCGGGGTCCACGGCCGCAAGGTCTACAGCGCCGCCGAGGGCCGCATCGGCGGCCCCGACGGACCGGTCGCGATCCGCGCCCAGGCTCTCTTCATCCAGGTGAAGCTGGAACACTTCACCACGCACGGTCGTCCCGAGGACGTGCAGAAGGTCCTGGACGACCCGGACCTGATCAAGCGAGCCCGAGCCTTCGAGGTGAACCCGTGACCGACCCCGTCCGCCCCCCGGTCGACATCCTGATCCGCCGCCTCGACCCGGAGCTCCCGCTCCCCGCGTACGAGCACCCCGGTGACGCCGGAGCGGACCTGCGCACCACGGTCGACGCCGAACTGAAGCCGGGCGAGCGGGCGGTGATCCCCACCGGTATCGCCATCGCGCTACCGGACGGTTACGCGGCGTTCGTCCACCCCCGGTCCGGACTGGCCGCGCGTTGCGGAGTTGCACTGGTGAACGCCCCGGGGACGGTCGATGCCGGGTACCGTGGTGAGATCAAGGTGATCGTGGTCAACCTGGACCCGCGCGAGCCGGTCTCCTTCAAGCGAGGCGACCGGATCGCCCAGCTGGTCATCCAGCAGGTCGAGAAGGCCCGCTTCCACGAGGTGGGCGAGCTCCCGGGTTCGGTCCGGTCCGATGGCGGGTTCGGCTCGACCGGCGGTCACGCCGCGGTCTAGCATTCCCGCGGTCTCGGCTCCGGCCGGGCTGGCACGACGAGCGGGTGGAAGCGGTGCGGTTCGCCGCGGTTTTCGGCCGGTCTGATGGGTAGCAGGTAGCAGGTATTTCGCGTTCGGTCTTGGATTCGGTCTTGGACCGGGAAGGACAGTGACCGTGTTCCGTCGTCGCAAGAGCGAGGACGCTGTCGAGCAGCTCGCCGAGGACGCCATCAGCGCCGACGAGACGGCCGATGACGTCGAGGGTTCCGCCGAGAGCGAGAACGACACCGAACCGGACCCGGCCGAGCGGGTCGGCCTTCCGCCGGCCCCGCGCCCGGACGGGCCGTGGGACGTCTCCGAGCTGGAGAAGCCCGAAGAGGGCCGCGTCGACCTCGGGGGCCTGCTGATCCCCGGCGTCGAGGGCATGGAACTGCGCGTCGAGGTCGCGGGCGACTCGATCGTCGCCGCCACCCTGGTGCTCGGCAACAGCGCCATCCAGCTCCAGGCGTTCGCCGCCCCCAAGTCCGAGGGCATCTGGCCCGAGGTCCGCGAGGAGATCGCCACCGGCATCACCGGCCAGGGCGGCGTCATCGAGGAGGAGGAGGGCAACCTCGGCTGGCACCTGCGCGCCCAGGTCCCCGTCCAGCTCCCCGACGGCAACCGCGGCTTCCAGCTGGTCCGCTTCGTCGGCTGCGACGGCCCGCGCTGGTTCCTGCGCGGCGTGATCTCCGGTCAGGCCGCCGTCCAGCCCGAGATGGCCGGCATCCTCGAAGAGGTCTTCCGCCAGACCGTCGTGGTCCGCGGCGAGTCGCCGATGGCGCCCCGCGACCCGATCGTCCTCAAGCTCCCCGAGGACGCCCAGATGGTCGCCGACGGCGCGGCCGCCCCCGCGGAGCCCGAGTCCCCCTACGCCGGCGGCTCGATCGACCCGTTCTCCCGGGGCCCCGAGATCACCGAGGTCCGCTGACCTTCCGGACGTCCCGCGTCCCCTTCCGCCCCCGCACCGTTCGCGTGCGGGGGCGGATTTGCTTCGCGGCCGCCGGTACCCGTACAGTTCCGGAGTCGCGCCGAGAGGGGCGAACGAAGGCGAGTTCGAGGAAACACCGGT
>NZ_JBSFXE010000043.1:0-65849 GCF_053595195.1 Kitasatospora sp. NPDC002522 | reverse complement strand
GAAAGACCCAACAGGGGCACCCCCCCCGTCCCCCCGCAGAAAAATCTTCAACCCGGGCGCCCGCTAAGGCTCGTCCGCCCTACACGCGTTTTTGGCCCCCCCCCCCCCCCCCCCCCCCCCCCCCCGAGGCGCGACGCCGGAGCCCCGGTGCAGCCCGCCACGCCGAGGCCACCCTGCCGCGAACCGTCAGGCCAGGCCGCGAAATCCACAACACGAGAAACTGTCGGCAGAACCGAAGTCGGAGCACCCAGGCATTCGACTCAGGTATCGCGCGCCCTGAGCTTAGATTTCTCGAAGGAACGACCGCGGCTGACCGCTACTGACTGCCACTACTCGCGCAGTAGTCGCGCACGATCACAGGCACAAGGCTCGCCTAGCCGCGGGGCAAGACACACGAAAGGGCTCGAGATAAGAGGCTTACAGATCGAGAGATGACGCCCGCTCAGAAGGTACGACTATGCGAACTGCCGCTAAATTAGGCACATGTGACAGCAAATCGGACGCATGAAGGAACGCCATCTCTTACCGGCGGTGGCACCTTCCGAGCCGCCCCCAGCGAAGCCTCCGTCAACGAATCGCGCCCTCAAGCCGCAGGAAAAGTCAGCTCATGCCTCAAAACCGCGATTTAGGCCCCTAAAAAGTAAGCCCCAGGTCTCTGACCTGGGGCTTTACCGAGAGCGGGCGACGAGAATCGAACTCGCGCTCTAAGCTTGGGAAGCTCATGTTCTACCATTAAACTACGCCCGCATGTGACGGGGCGTCAGAGACGGCCCGGTCGAGGATCACTGTACCCCATGGCGGGAGGCGGTGGGTGCAGGGTTTCCGGTGGCGGCGAGCCTCGCGGGGTGGTGTCCGGTAGATCCCCTAATGTGACGCTGTCGGCGGATCAGTAGGAAGGGGACCGATGGAGCAGCGCACCGTGGTTCGTTGTGCCGAGGGGCACGTGTTCAGCACGGCGGCTTTCCCGATGCAGCACTTGCAGGCGGCCCGGTTGGGGCCGGGGCGGCTGCTGCGGTGCCCGAGGTGCGGGCGGTTGCGGAGTTCGGTGCCGGCGGACGTGGCGGAGCTCTCGGCTGGCCAACTGTCGCACGCGCTGCGGCTGGAGGCGGTCGAGTCGCCGGTCTGAGGCCGGAGCACGGGCGGTCCGGGGGGTGGGCGCTTTTGGGGCGGCCGCCCCCTGGCACGTACCCTCGGGGGCGTGCTGCTCTCTGACAAGGACATTCGTGCCGAGATCGACAAGGGTCGGGTCGTCATCGACCCGTTCGAGCCCGCGATGGTTCAGCCGTCGAGCATCGATGTTCGGCTGGACCGCTTCTTCCGGGTCTTCGAGAACCACCGCTACCCGCACATCGACCCCTCCGAGGAGCAGCCGGACCTGACCCGGCTGGTGGAGCCGGAGGGCGACGAGGCGTTCATCCTGCACCCGGGCGAGTTCGTGCTGGCCGCCACCTACGAGGGGATCACGCTGCCGGACGACGTGGCCTCCCGGCTGGAGGGCAAGTCGAGCCTGGGCCGGCTGGGGCTGCTGACGCACTCCACCGCGGGGTTCATCGACCCGGGGTTCAGCGGCCACGTGACGCTGGAGCTGTCGAACGTGGCGACGCTGCCGATCAAGCTGTACCCGGGGATGAAGATCGGCCAGCTGTGCCTGTTCCGGCTGTCCTCCCCCGCAGAGCACCCGTACGGCTCGAAGCGCTACGGCTCGCGGTACCAGGGCCAGCGCGGCCCGACGGCCTCCCGCTCGTACCTGAACTTCCACCGCAGCGACATCTGAGGCAACCGCACCACCAGAGCGCAGCCGGACCAAGAGCGCAGCAGGACGAGGGCCGACCCGCCGCCGGGTCGGCCCTCGTGGCATGTCGGCGTGCGTCAGCCGCGCTTCGGGCGGGTGGTGGCGACCAGCACGGTGCCGTCCTCGGAGAGGGTCAACTCGGTGCGCAGCTCGGCGAGTTCACCGAGGTGGTGGAGGTGGGTGCCGCCGCAGAAGATCTCGGCGGGGCCGGCCGGGAGGGCGGCGTGCCAGCGGCGGCGGGCGGTCAGTTCGGGACCCGGCACCTCGATGCGGACCTCGGCGTCGGCGGCGACCCAGGCGGCGAGCTGGACGTTGACCGCCTCGGTGAGCGCGGGCAGGGCGTCGGCGAGGGCGGGGAAGTCCTCTGCGGCGTCGACGGTGAAGCCCTTCTTGCGCAGCGACTTGCCGAGCCGGTAGGTGTCGGTGCTGGCGTCGGTGTCCATCACCGAGGAGTCCATGGCGAGGCTGTCGAAGTCCGGGTGGCCGAAGGCGTCGGCGCGGCCCGGGTCCTTGCGCCAGCGCGGGGCGAGCGCGGCGTTCAGGGCGAGCGCCAGCAGGTGGCAGCCGGTGTGGGCGGCGGAGAGCAGTCCGCGCCGCTCGGCGTCGACGTCGAGCCGCGCGGTGCGGCCGACGGCGTCCGGGCCGGGGGCGTCGGCCAGCACGTGCAGCACCAGCCAGGACCACTCCTCGTCGCCGCGGCGGACCGGGATGTCCGCGCCGACCAGCAGGTCGCCGCCGTCCGGGCCGACCGCGCCGGTCAGGCAGTCGACCACCGGGTACGCGGCGCCGTCGACGGTGAGGGTGCCCAGGTCAGCGGGCTGGTCGGGCCAGGTGTGGTCGAGCGGGTGGAACGGCGTGGACTCGGTGACCACGGCGGTGCGGCCGTCCGGCAGGGCGTGCACGGCGAGGATCGGCGACTCGCCGGTCACCGCCCCGGCCGGGAAGCTGACGTGGGTGGTGGGCAGAGTCATGCGGACGCTCCAGACGAGGGTGGGTCGAACACCCCACCCTACAAAGATCTCGCCATTCGGACGGACCGTGCACGCACCGGGCGGCGGCGCGGGCCGCTCAGCCCAGGGTGGGCAGCTTGATCAGCACCAGCAGCGCGAGCAGTTGCAGCGCCGCCGCGCCGGCCGCCTTGCCCCAGGGCAGGTCGTGGATCCGCCGCACCATCGTGGTCAGCAGCACCGCGCAGACCAGCCAGCTCGCCCAGCCGACCACCTGGACCACGGGGTTGGCGGCGGGCAGGAAGATCGCCAGCAGCAGGCGGGGGGCGTCGGTGGTCCAGGTGATCAGGACCGCGAGGCCGACGGTGGACTGCCAGGGGCCGTCGCCGCCGAACTGCCGGGCCAGCGCGTAGGTGACCGCGCCGAGCACGCCGCCGGCCAGGGTGAAGCCGATCGCGGCGCCGGCCATCGACCACAGGGCGACCGCGAACGCGGAGTGCACCACCTGGTCGCTGGTGCTGTCGAGGGCGAACACCGCCAGCACGCCGTACAGCAGCGAGACGGTCAGCGCGGCCAGCCAGACCTGGTGCTCGCGCATCCGGTCGAAGGTGGCGGAGGGCTCCCGGTACATCCCGGTCAGCAGCTGCCGCCAGCGCAGCCGGGGGCCGCCCAGGTGCGGGGCGGCCTGGCCGCCGGCCCGGTAGACCGCGACGTTGTCACCGGACGGGTACTCCGGCTCGCCGCCGTAGCCCGGCCCCGGGTAGCCGTAGCCGTCCTCGGTGTAGCCCTGCGGGTAGCCGTAGCCGTCCGGGCCGGGGTAGGGCTGCTCGCCGAGCGCGAACGCCCGGGTGTGACCCGGCTGGTCGCCGTACCGGTCGCCGCCGGGTGCGTCCCCGGGGTACTGCTCGTGCGGGGCGGTGAAGTACTCGGGCCCCTCGGGCTGCCGGGCGCCCTGGTACGGATCGCCCTGCGGGGTGCCCGGGTGGGGTGCCGACCAGCCCTGTCGCGGGTCGGTGCCCCGTCCGTCGTCGTGTCGATTGCCAGCCACGCCACGACGGTACCCGCAACGGCTGACCACCCGTCGGGTGATCATGGCCGCGCGACCGGATTGCAGCCGTCCTGTGACGGTCCTCCGCGGGGGTGCGTCAGCTGGTGACGCCGGCGCCCGGGGCGTGCACGGCGGCGGCGTTGCTCAGGCCCGCCTCGCAGCCGCCGGGGCCCGCGGAGAGCCGGACCGCGCCGACCGGCAGGCGGGTGCCGCAGGCGATCCGCAGGCCGGCGGAGAGCTCGTTCTCGGCCTCCAGGACCGCGCCGTCGCCGATCACCACGCCGTCCAGCGAGCAGCGCTCACCGATCTCGGCGTAGGCGCCGACGATGGAGTCCTTGACGTACGCGCCGGCCTCGATCCGGGCGCCGGGGAGCACCACGGTGCCCTCGACGATCGCGCCGGCCGCGACCTCGGCGCCCTCGGACACGACGGTGCCGGAGCCGAGCACGGCGCCCTGGTCGACCCGGGCGCCGGGCAGCAGCAGGGCCTCACCGGTCGGGCCGGGGACGGCCGGGGAGTCGACCTTGCCGAGCACCAGGTCGGCGGAGCCGCGGACGAAGGCGCCGGGGGTGCCGAGGTCCAGCCAGTACGAGGTGTCCACCACGCCGCGCAGCAGGGCGCCGGTGGCGAGCAGTTCGGGGAAGGTCTCGCGCTCGACCGAGACCTCGCGGCCGGTCGGGATGCGGTCGATCACCGAGCGGGTGAAGACGTAGCAGCCTGCGTTGATCTGGTCGGTGACGATCTGCTCGGGGGTCTCCGGCTTCTCCAGGAAGGCCAGCACCCGGCCGTTCTCGTCGGTGGGGACCAGGCCGAAGGCACGCGGGTCGGCCACCCGGGTGAGGTGCAGGGTGACGTCGGCGCCGGAGGCGGTGTGCCCGTCGCGCAGCGCGGCGATGTCGAGGCCGGAGAGGATGTCGCCGTTGAAGACCAGCACCGGCTCGTCGGGGCCGCAGGTCAGGCCGGAGGCGGCGTTGCGGATCGCCCCGCCGGTGCCCAGCGGCTCCTCCTCGGTGAGGTAGACCAGCTCGATGCCGTACGGGCTGCCGTCCTGGAAGTGGTCGACGAAGACCTCGGCGAGGTACGAGGTGGCGAGCACCACGCGGGTGACGCCGGCGGCCGCGGCGCGGGCCAGCTGGTGGGCGATGAACGGGACACCGGCCACGGGCAGCATGGGCTTCGGCGTGTGGGTGGTCAGCGGGCGCAGCCGGGTGCCCTTGCCTCCGACCAGCATGATCGCCTCGGTCATGTCTCTGTTCTCCCCTGGTCCGGTGTCCGGCGTGCCCGGCTCGACAGGGTCCGGTGTGCTCGCTCGGTGACATGGTGCGGCCGGCCGTGGTGGCCGAAAGCGGGCCCTGATCCGGGGCCCGCCGCATACTCTATTTGCTCGAACAGCGCACGACAGCCACCGGCCCACCCGGGCTGGTGTGCGAACCGCCGCCGGTCAGCGCCGCCGCTACGGCAGCAGCCAGGACTTGGCGGCCGAAGTGCCGGCGTCGGTGCCGCCGCTGGTGTTGAGCTTGGCGACCGCGGCGGGCGGCAGTGCGCGGTCCCAGACCTGCACGTCGGCGATGGCGCCGTCCCAGAAGTCGCTCCAGGCCGACTTGTAGCGGACCCGGCCGAGCTGGAGGCCGCCGGTGGTCTGCCAGATGCCGCTGACCGCCGTGGTCTGCTGCGGGGCGCCGTCGACGTACAGCTGGATCTTCCTGGTGCCCGCGTCGTAGACGCCGGTGAGCAGCGTCCAGGAGCCGGTGGTGGCGCCGTTGCCGTACGCCTGCACGGTCGTGGTGTCCTGGGCGCCGGCCGCGGTCTGCACCTTGAAGACCCACTGATTGTGGGAAGCCCAGTCCTCGCGACCCAGGTAGAACGAGTAGTAGGTGTCGCCGCCCTGGGTGACCGCGGCCCGGCCGCCGCTCGGCGCGTTGTTGCGGACCAGCGCGGAGACGGTGAAGCTGCGCGAGGTGTCGACCACCGCGGCCTGGTTCTCCGCGTAGCCGATGGAGTTGCCGTACAGCACCAGGGTGGGGCCCTTGTGGCCGTCGCTGGTGCCGAGCGCGCTGCCGCCGCCGAGCGCGAATCCGGCGAGCGTGGGCGCCGCGGAGGGCTTGCCGCTGGGGCTCTTGCCCGGCTTGGCGCTGTCGGTGGCGGACGCGGAGGCGGAGGCGGCGGCCGAGCCCGACGCGGACGCCGACGGGGAGGCGGAGGGCGGGCCTGAGGGGGTGCCCGGCGCGCTGGGCGCCGGCCCGTCGGGCTGGGCGGTGGCGCTGGGGACGGGCTTGGCGTCGGGGGTGCCCTTGGGCCCGGAGAGCGCCACGGCGGTGGCGACGATCCCGCCGACCAGCACCACCGCGAGGACGCCGCCGCCGATCTTCAGCCGCCGCTTGCGCAGGTACTCCCGCTCGTTGGCGTCCGCGAGCGCCGCCCAGTCGGGCGCCCCGGAGCCGGAGGTGACGGTCGGCAGGTAGGCGGGTGCGCCGCCGAAGTTCCCCGGCGGCGCGGCGCCGTACCCGGGCCCGTTCAGCGGTGGGCCGCCGGGCCCCGGTATTCCCCCGTCAGCAGTCATGCGCAGATGCTAGGACATCGCCCCAGCTCCGGGAACGCCCGGACCCCGGAGCCGCAACGGGCGTCCGGGGTCCGGGGAGTGAGCGGGCGTCAGGCGTCGACCGGCTCGGCGGTCTCGGCCGGGGTGGCGCGGACCGACTCCAGCAGCAGCTGGGCGACGTCGACCACCTTCAGGTGCTCCTTGGCCGCGCCCTCGTTCTTCTTGCCGTTGACCGAGTCGGAGAGCATCACCAGGCAGAACGGGCAGGCGGTGGAGACGATGTCCGGGTTGAGGGACAGCGCCTCGTCCACGCGCTCGGTGTTGATCCGCTTGCCGATCCGCTCCTCCATCCACATCCGCGCGCCGCCCGCGCCGCAGCAGAAGCCGCGCTCCTTGTGGCGGTGCATCTCCTCGTTGCGCAGGCCGGGCACCTTGCCGATGATCTCGCGCGGCGGGGTGTAGACCTTGTTGTGGCGGCCGAGGTAGCACGGGTCGTGGTAGGTGATCAGGCCCTCCACCGGGTTCACCGGCAGCAGCTTGCCCTCGTCGATCAGGTGCTGCAGCAGCTGGGTGTGGTGGATGACCTCGAAGTGCCCGCCGAGCTGCGGGTACTCGTTGGCGATGGTGTTGAAGCAGTGCGGGCAGGTGGCGACGATCCGCTTGGTGGGGGCGTCCTCCAGCGCGGCGTTCAGGGTCTCGACGTTCTGCGCGCCGAGCATCTGGAACAGGAACTCGTTGCCGAGGCGGCGCGGGGAGTCACCGGTGCAGGTCTCCTCCTTGCCGAGGATCGCGAACTTGACGCCCGCGGTGTGCAGCAGCTCGGCGAAGGCCTTGGTGGTCTTCTTCGCCCGGTCCTCCAGGGCGCCGGCGCAGCCGACCCAGTAGAGGTACTCGACCTCGGCGGGGTCGATGTCCTCGCCGATCACCGGCACCTCGATGCCGGTCTCCTTCTTCAGCTCCTTGACCCAGTCGAGGCGCGCCTTGGTGGCCAGGCCCCACGGGTTGCCCTTGTTCTCCAGGTTCTTGAGCATCGTCCCGGCCTCGGTCGGGAAGCTGCTCTCGATCATCACCTGGTAGCGGCGCATGTCGACGATGTGGTCGATGTGCTCGATGTCGACCGGGCACTGCTCGACGCAGGCGCCGCAGGTGGTGCAGGACCACAGCACGTCCGGGTCGATGACGCCGTTCTCCTCGGCGGTGCCGATCAGCGGGCGCTCGGCCTCGGCGAGGGCCTCGGCGGGGACGCCGGCCAGCTGCTCGGCGCTCGCCCTCTCCTCGCCCTCCATGTCCTTGCCGCCACCGGCCAGCAGGTACGGGGCCTTGGCGTAGGCGTGCTCGCGCAGGCTCATGATCAGCAGCTTGGGCGACAGCGGCTTGCCGGTGTTCCAGGCCGGGCACTGCGACTGGCAGCGGCCGCACTCGGTGCAGGTGGAGAAGTCGAGGATGCCCTTCCACGAGAAGTGCTCGACCTGGGAGACGCCGAAGACCGCGTCGTCGGCCGGGTCCTCGAAGTCGATCGGGGCGCCGTTGCTGGTCATCGGACGGAGCGCGCCGAGCGCGACGCCGCCGTCCTCCTCGCGCTTGAAGTAGATGTTGAAGAAGCCCAGGAAGCGGTGCCAGGCGACGCCCATCGACGGGTTGAGGCCGATGGTGATGGCCCACGCGAAGGAGATGCAGATCTTCAGCATCGCGAACAGGTAGACCAGGTTGACCAGCGTGCCGTGCGCGACGCCGTGGAACGCGGCGGCGATCGGGTACGAGACCAGGTAGGTGGCCTCGTAGGAGTCGACGCCCTCCAGGGCGCCCTCCAGGCCGCGCAGCATCATGATGCACAGGCCGATGCCGAGGATCGTGTACTCGACGTAGAACGCCTGCCAGGCGATCGAGCCGGCGAACCGGGACTTGCGGCCGGCCCGCGAGGGCAGGCTGAGCAGCCGGATCACGATCAGGGTGAGGATGCCCAGCGTGGTCAGCGTGCCGATCAGCTCGACGAAGATGTTCCACGGCAGCCAGTGACCGATCACCGGCAGCGCGAACTCGGCGTCGAAGAGCTGCCCGAAGGCGTTCACCAGGGTGAGCACCAGCGAGAAGAAGCCCACCGCGACGAACCAGTGGGCGATGCCGACGATGCCCCAGCGGTTCATCCGGGTGTGGCCGAGGAACTCCTTGGCCACCGTGGCGACCCGCTGGGCGGGCTGTCCGAACCGGGTGGCGTCGGCGGAGCCGGTGCGCACCACCTTGTAGATGTACAACGCCGCACGGGCGGCGAGCGCGGTGCCGATCACGAAGGTGACCAGCGAGATGACGATCGCTGCTAGCTGCATCGGCTCTCCGTCTCCAGCGGCTTTGGTCCTAGTCTCCCGCAGAGTGTACTGGTCGGTAACTTGCAGGGTCGACGGGCCGGACATTACCGCGCGTTAACACCCGTCCAGAAGATGTTCAAGGTATGGCGGCAGTCACTAAGGCCAGACTCACCCTAGCGGCCCAGCCCTCCGCATAAGCGCTCAGTAAAGTTGAGCGACACCGACTCAAAGCTGTTGACGCTTCCCGATCCGTCATGCATCCTTGAGCCCGTACAGCTCAACTTCTCCCCGGAGGTATTCACGATGGCACGCGCGGTCGGCATCGACCTCGGTACGACGAACTCCGTCGTCAGTGTTCTTGAGGGCGGTGAGCCCACGGTCATCACCAACGCCGAGGGCGCTCGGACCACGCCGTCCGTCGTCGCCTTCGCCAAGAACGGCGAAGTCCTGGTCGGCGAGGTCGCCAAGCGTCAGGCGGTCACCAACGTCGACCGCACCATCCGGTCGGTCAAGCGCCACATGGGCACCGACTGGAAGATCGGCATCGACGGCAAGGACTTCACGCCGCAGCAGATCTCCGCCTTCGTCCTGCAGAAGCTCAAGCGGGACGCCGAGTCGTACCTGGGCGAGACGGTCACCGACGCCGTCATCACCGTCCCGGCGTACTTCAACGACTCCGAGCGCCAGGCGACCAAGGAGGCCGGCGAGATCGCGGGCCTGAACGTCCTGCGCATCGTCAACGAGCCGACCGCCGCCGCCCTGGCCTACGGCCTGGACAAGGACGACCAGACCATCCTGGTCTTCGACCTCGGTGGCGGTACGTTCGACGTCTCGCTGCTGGAGATCGGCGACGGCGTGGTCGAGGTCAAGGCCACCAACGGCGACAACCACCTCGGCGGCGACGACTGGGACCAGCGGGTCGTCGACCACCTGGTCAAGGTCTTCCAGGCCGGCCACGGCGTCGACCTGTCCAAGGACAAGATGGCCGTCCAGCGCCTCCGCGAGGCCGCCGAGAAGGCCAAGATCGAGCTGTCCTCGTCCTCCGAGACCTCGATCAACCTGCCCTACATCACGGCGTCCGCCGAGGGCCCGCTGCACCTGGACGAGAAGCTCACCCGCTCCCAGTTCCAGCAGCTGACCGCGGACCTGCTGGACCGCTGCAAGCACCCGTTCCACAACGTCATCAAGGACGCCGGCATCCAGCTGTCCGAGATCGACCACGTGGTCCTGGTCGGCGGCTCGACCCGTATGCCGGCCGTCGCCGAGCTCGTCAAGGAGCTGACCGGCGGCAAGGACGCCAACAAGGGCGTCAACCCGGACGAGGTCGTCGCCATCGGCGCGTCCCTGCAGGCCGGTGTCCTGAAGGGCGAGGTCAAGGACGTCCTGCTGCTCGACGTCACCCCGCTGTCCCTGGGCATCGAGACCAAGGGCGGCATCATGACCAAGCTGATCGAGCGCAACACCACGATCCCGACCAAGCGCTCGGAGATCTTCACCACGGCCGAGGACAACCAGCCGTCCGTGCAGATCCAGGTCTACCAGGGCGAGCGCGAGATCGCGGCGTACAACAAGAAGCTCGGCATGTTCGAGCTGACCGGCCTGCCGCCGGCGCCCCGCGGCCTGCCGCAGATCGAGGTCACCTTCGACATCGACGCCAACGGCATCATGCACGTGGCCGCGAAGGACCTCGGCACCGGCAAGGAGCAGAAGATGACCGTCACCGGCGGCTCCTCGCTGCCGAAGGACGAGGTCAACCGGATGCGCGAGGAGGCCGAGCGGTACGCGGAGGAGGACCACAAGCGCCGCGAGGCCGTGGAGACCCGCAACCAGGGCGAGCAGCTGGTCTACTCCACCGAGAAGTTCATCGCGGACAACTCCGACAAGCTCCCGGCGGACGTCAAGACCGAGGTCGAGACCGCGATCGGCGAGCTCAAGGAGACCCTGAAGGGCGAGGACGTCGCGGCCATCCGCACGGCCACCGAGAAGGTCTCCACCACCGCCCAGAAGCTCGGTGCGGCGCTCTACGCGCAGGCCGACGGCGCGGGCGCGGCGGCCGGCGCGGCCGGTGCCGGCGAGCCGGGCGCCAAGGACGACGACGTGGTGGACGCCGAGATCGTCGATGACGAGAAGCCCAAGGGCGGTGCCGCATGACGGAGAAGCCGCAGGGCGAGCAGCCCGGCGACGACTCCGCCGCCGAGGAGGCCGTGCTCAAGGCTGCCGAGGAGGCCGTCGCGGGCGCCGGCTCGGACGAGCTGGCCACCGCCAAGCGCGAGGCCGGTGAGCGCACCGCCGACCTGCAGCGCTTGCAGGCCGAGTACCAGAACTACCGCAAGCGGGTCGAGCGGGACCGTGCCACGGTCCGGGAGATCGCCGTCTCCAACATCCTGGAGTCGCTGATCCCGGTGCTGGACGACATCGGCCGGGCCCGCGAGCACGGCGAGGTGACGGGCGGCTTCAAGTCCGTCGCCGAGTCCCTGGAGACGGTCGTCGCCAAGCTGGGCCTGCAGCAGTTCGGCAAGGAGGGCGAGCCCTTCGACCCGACGCTGCACGAGGCGCTGATGCACAGCTACTCCTCGGACGTCACCGAGGACACCTGCGTGCAGATCCTCCAGCCCGGGTACCGGATCGGCGAGCGGATCATCCGCCCGGCGATGGTCGCGGTCGCGGAGCCCCAGCCGGGCACCCAGACCACCGGCGAGCCGGACTCCGGCAAGGCTGACGGCGCGTCCGACAGCTGAGTACCATCCGTGCGCTGCGGAGTCGTACGTCGTCCACACGGCGGCGGCTCCGCAGCGCCGTACTACGGCGCCGCAGCACAGCGGCGGGAATCGCAACGGGAGGTGGCGGTAAAAGGCCATGAGCGCTAAGGACTACGTGGAGAAGGACTACTACAAGGTCCTCGGCGTGCCCAAGGACGCCACCGCCGCCGAGATCAAGAAGACGTACCGCAAGCTGGCGCGCGAGTTCCACCCGGACGCCAACAAGGGCGACGCCAAGGCCGAGGAGCGGTTCAAGGACATCTCCGAGGCGTACGACGTGCTCTCCGACGAGAAGCGCCGCAAGGAGTACGACGAGGCGCGCTCGCTGTTCGGCAACGGCGGGTTCCGGCCCGGCGGGGCGGCCGGCGGCGGCTTCGACTTCGGCGACCTGTTCAACGGCGGCGGCGGGGGCGGCGGCGGACTCGGCGACGTGTTCGGCGGCCTGTTCAACCGCGGCGGGCGGCAGACCGCGCAGCCGCGCCGGGGCGCCGACGTGGAGACCGAGGTCACCCTCAACTTCGAGGAGGCCGTGGACGGCGCCACCGTGCCGCTGCGGATGACCTCCCAGGCGGCCTGCCGGGCCTGCGCCGGGACGGGCGCGAAGACCGGCACCACCCCGCGGGTCTGCCCGACCTGCGTCGGCGCGGGCACCGTCAGCCGCGGCCAGGGCGCCTTCGCGCTCTCCGAGCCGTGCCGGGACTGCAAGGGCCGCGGCATGATCGTCGACGACCCGTGCACCGTGTGCCACGGCAGCGGCCGGGCCTCCTCGGCCCGCACCATGCAGGTCCGCATCCCGGCCGGCGTCCAGGACGGCCAGCGGATCCGGCTCAAGGGCAAGGGCGCGCAGGGCGAGCGCGGTGGCCAGAACGGCGACCTGTACGTCAGCGTGCACGTCGACTCGCACCCGGTGTTCGGG
Source organism: Kitasatospora sp. NPDC002522 (assembly GCF_053595195.1). NCBI lineage: Bacteria > Bacillati > Actinomycetota > Actinomycetes > Kitasatosporales > Streptomycetaceae > Kitasatospora > Kitasatospora sp. NPDC002522. Next base: position 53,545 of record NZ_JBSFXE010000043.1, on the reverse strand, counting down.
CGCAAGGGCGACAACCTGACGGTCACCGTGCCGGTCAGCTTCCCCGAGGCGGCGCTCGGCGGCACCATCGAGGTGCCGACCCTGAACGGTCCGGCCGTGAAGCTCAAGCTGCCCCCGGGCAGCGCCAACGGCCTGACCATGCGGGCCCGCGGCAAGGGCGCCACCCGCAAGGACGGCACCCGCGGCGACCTGCTGGTCACCGTGGAGGTCGCGGTGCCCAAGCACGTCACCGGCGACGCGCTGACCGCACTGGAGCAGTACCGCGAGGCCACCACCTCGGACGACCCGCGTGCCGCCCTGTTCAAGGCGGCGGAGGGAGCGTGAGATCCCGATGAGTCCCCACCCCGACAGTCCCCACGGCGACGGCCGGATCGGCCCCCCCGGCCTCGGCGAGGGCTTGCCCGGCGCCGGCCGCACCCGGCCGACCGGGCCGCCGGCCTACGTGCTGACCGAGGACACCCCCGTCTACGTCATCTCGGTGGCCGCCGAGCTCTCCGGCCTGCACCCGCAGACCCTGCGCCAGTACGACCGGCTCGGCCTGGTCTGCCCCGATCGCACCGCCGGCCGCGGCCGCCGGTACTCGGCGCGCGACATCCAGCAGCTGCGCGAGGTCCAGCGGCTGTCCCAGGACGAGGGCATCAACCTGGCCGGCATCAAGCGGATCATCGAGCTGGAGAACCAGGTCGCCGCCCTGCAGTCCCGGATCGCCGAGCTGGTCGACGCCCTGGACGGCGCCGCCGCCACCCTCCAGCAGCGCGAGGCCGCCGTGCACGCCTCCTACCGCCGCGACCTCGTCCCCTACCAGCAGGTGCAGCAGTCCAGCGCGCTGGTGGTCTGGCGCCCCAAGCGCTGATCGCGTTCGACGCCGTCGACAACCTCCGGCCGTCCGGGGGGTTTCGGCGGCGTCGCCGTGCTGGGAGAGTTTCAGCGTGGCGGCCGATCGAATGCCCGGCGCAAATGGGAATCCGCGGTCGGGCGGTTCTGCCTATGATCCCTACTGATCAACCTGGCTAGCCGTGCACCACCGCCCACGGAGTCAGACGGAGGGGAGAAGTCCATGCGCGCATTCCGGGACTCCACATCGCTCGATCCCGGGCGCAGGTCGCTCTCCGCAGAAGCACATGAGGTGTACCTGTTCATCGTGCGTTCCGGTGGGCGGGTGGACACCACCGCGCACGAGGCTGTTCGGGAGCAGATTGTCGAGCTGCTCGAATTCGGCTTGTTGATCCGCGAATCCGACGACCCGTCAGTCGTGGTGGCGATCGACCCGCGGACGCTCTCGGTCTCGCTCAGCACCGCCTGGCAGCGCGAGGCCGCCCACCTGCTCACCCGCTCCGCCACGCTCTCCGCCGAACTGCAGGACCTCGGCGAGGCGTTCAGCGAGCTGACCGGCACCGGCGAGTCCGGCGGGAAGATCGAGTACGTCCAGGGCCACACCACGATCAACCAGCGGCTGGCGATGCTGGTCGACAACTGCACGCAGGAACTGCTGACCGCGCAGCCCGGCGGCGGGCGGCGGGCCGAGACGGTGCGGGCGGTCGTCGACCGCGACCTCGGGGTGCTCCACCGGGGCGGCACCGCCCGGAGCATCTACCAGCCGAGCGCCCGGTACTCGAGTCCGACGCTGGAGTACGTCGAGACGATGACCGCGGCGGGCAGTCAGATCCGCACCCTGGACGAGCCGTTCAGCATTCTGATCATCATCGACCGGAAGGTCGCGATCATCCCGGGCAGCAAGGACATGACCCAGGCCGCCTTCATCAAGGACCAGGCGGTGATCGCCTACCTCGTGCAGACCTTCGACGCGCTCTGGGAGCGGGCGATCCCGTTCCACGCGAACCGGGAGGTCCCGCCGCAGGTCCTGACCAGCCTGCGCCGGCAGATCATCCGGTCGATGGTGCAGGGCATCGGCCACCGGGTGATCGCCCGCAACCTCGGGCTGAGCGAACGCACCCTGGCCCGGCACATCGCGGAACTCCGCGAGGACTACGGGGTCGACACCCTGTTCCAACTCGGCTGGAAACTGGCGCAGGAAGCCGAGGACGTCGAGAGGCCCGACTCTGACGACCTGTCGGACGGACCCCTCGACTGATCCCGACTACTGCCAGTAGCTGTCCGCGGGGATGACCGTCTGCTGGGCGGCCTTCGGGTCCCAGCCGCTGTCGGCGTTGGCGGTGCCCACACCGGCGAAGAGCGCAGCACCCAGAAGAACGACCGTGGCAATGAGGCGACGCGCATGACGCACGAGAGCACTCCCTCCGATGTAGATCACATCAACCAACTGCGAGTATGACAATCTGACCGAGCATTAATAATGCCCGCATTGCGCGGGATCGCGGAAGGCGACAGGGGCTGTCATCTCCCTGCATGGCAGAGAGATGACATCGGGTGACAGTGGACGGCACCGCCGACGTGCAGCGACGATCAGTGAGCCCAGCACTCGCGTGAGCAGGGTTCGACCGACGGGGGCGCACGCGAGTGGCATGAACTCGGCAAATTAGTTCCGACCGCACCGAATGTCAGCAGCATTCGCAAAACACCACGCTGGCAGGGCCCGCCCCCGCCGACCGATTCTCCCGGAGTCGACATGACTGAGCCTCATCTGCGCAATCACGCGGTCCAGAGCGCCGAAGGACGCCGCGCGCGGGTGTTCCTGGCCGCGCCGCTGATGCGGCTGACCGGGCCCGCCGACAGCGTCGTGACGCTGGCCAGCCGGACCAGGCTGACCACCCTGCGGAGCACGCTGCTGCGCAGCGGCGCCGCGGTCTACAGCGCGCACCACAGCGACGCCTGGACGGTGGCCGGCCGGGTGCCGGAGCCGCGGGTGCCCTCGGACTTCCGGGCGATGCAGAGCGCGGACCTGGTCTTCGCGTACGTCGGCGCCCCGCTGTCGGCGGGCGTCAGCCTGGAGCTCGGCTGGGCCTCGGCGCTGCGCAAGCCGATCGTGCTGCTGGTCGACGAGGCGATCACCCACAACCCGCTGATCGCCACCATCGAGCAGGTCTCCCCCGTGCTGCCGCTGGTCTTCGACGACACCTGGTCGCAGGAGGCGCTGCACCACACCGTGGAGACCGCGCTGGACTGGGCCGGCATGGCGCTCTCGCTGCGCGGCGGCTTCTGGACCGCGCCCGGCGACCAGTTCCCGCGCCCGCGGCAGGAGCCCACCAGCCCGTACGGCTTCTGGTCCCCGGAGATCGCCACCGGCTGACGATCCGTCAGGCCTCGCGCGGCCCCTCGGCTCCCCGCATCTGCCAGCCCAGCTGGAAGAGGGTCTCCGCGTCGTAGAGCTCGCGCAGCCGGGAGATGTGCCCGGCCACGGTGCGTTCGGACAGGCCCAGCCGGGAGGCGATGGCGCGCTGGGTCAGGCCCTGGGCGAGCAGGCGTCCGACCTGGTCGTGGACCGGGACCGCCGGGTCGCCGCCGGACTCGACCGCCCGCCACTGCACCCGCTCGGCCCGCTCCCAGTCCCGTTCGAACGCGGCCACCAGGAACGAGACCACCGCCGGGTCCTCGATGAACGCGGCACTGGTGTTGTCCGCGGACGCCGGGACCACCGCGACCCGGCGGTCGAAGACCAGCAGCCGGCTGAACGGCTCGCCGAGCGTGCGGAACCGGCCGCCCCAGGCGGTCACCTTCGCCGCCCACCGCACCGTCGTCTCGTCCATCCGGGCGGCCGGCTCGTAGATGCTGCGCAGCGTGGCGCCGCGCTCCAGGAAGCGGCGGGTGCGCTCCAGCGACTCGGCCAGCAGGTCCGGCGGACGCGCCCCGCCGGGCTGCATCGCCAGCCCCTCCTCCTGGGTCTCGCTCTCCAACTGCAGGATCCGGTGCCGGATCAGCTCCATCCGGTCGACGTGCCGCACCACGCTGGAGCGGTCCGCCCGGCGCGGGGTGGCGTCGTAGGCGTGGGTGAGGTCCTCCAGCAGCCCGGGCATCTCCTCGGCGCGCAGCAGCATCCGGGTGCCCTCGGCGCGCAGTTCGGCGCTGATCCGCTCGCTCACCGAGCGCGGGTTGACCGCGGTCAGCGACTGGTCCGCGCTGTGGTGCACCAGCAGTCCGAGTTCCAGCAGCCGCAGGACGCCCGCCGAGTCCTGCTCCACCGCCTCACGGAACATCACCCGGCCGCCCTGGTCCAGGATCTGCTGGTACAGCCGCCGTTCCGCCTCGGTCGGCAGCGCGGTGCCGTTCGGCTCGCCCACTGGTCGCTCTTCCTCTCTGCCGCCCCCGCTCATCGCGCACCGTCCCTCATCAGCCAGCCGAGCTGGAACTGCGTCTCGGCATCGTAGAGCTCGCGCAGCCGGGAGATGTGCGCGGCCACGGTGCGTTCGGAGAGGCCGAGGCGGGTGGCGATGGCGCGCTGGGTGTGGCCGGCGGTGAGCAGGCGGGCGAGCTCGGCGGGGACGCCGACGGTGCGGCCGGCCAGGGCGTGCCAGTTGACGGGTCGGGCGCGGCGCCAGTCGCGTTCGAAGCGCTCGACGAGGAGGCCGACCACGGCCGGGTCCTCCACGATGGCGGCGCTCTTCTCGTCGGCGCTGGCCGGCATGATCGCGATCTTGCGGTCGAAGATCAGCAGGCGCTGGTAGGGCTCGTCCAGCACCCGGATCCGCTCGCCGCAGGCGGTCCTCGCGGCGGCGTACTCGACGGTCGGCGGGTCGTCGAGGGCGCCGGGCTGGTAGAGGGTGCGCAGGCTGATGCCGGCCGCCAGGAAGCGGCGGTCGCGTTCCAGGGCCTGTGCCATGAAGGCGGGCAGGCGGGCGCCGCCGGGCTGGGCGGCCAGCGTCTCCTCGCGCATCTCCGACTCGATCTGCAGGATCCGGTGCCGGATCTGCTCGACGGCGGTCACGTGCTGGACGGCGCTGGTCCGGTCGGCCCGGTTCGCGGTGGCCTCGTACGCGTGGGTGAGCTCCTCGAGTTGACCGGCCGTCCGTTCGGCCTGGACCAGCAGCCCGGTGGCCCGGGAGCGCAGCTCCACCTTGATGCGCTCGCCGGCCGAGCGGGGGTCGACGGCGCTCAGCGACTGGTCGAGTCCTTGGTGGACCAGCAGCCCGAGCTCGATCAGCCGGAGCACGCCGTCGGGGTCCTGCTCCATCGCCTCCCGGAACATCACCCGGCCGCCCTGGTCCAGGATGTCGCGGTACAGCTGCCGTTCGGCCTCGCTCGGCAGGGGGTCAGTCACGTCGGCCTCCGCGCATCAGCCAGCCGAGCTGGAACAGGGTCTGGGCGCCGTAGCGGTCGCGCAGCCGGGAGATGTGGCCGGCGACGGTCCGTTCGGAGAGACCGAGGCGGGTGGCGATGCCGCGCTGGGTGAGGCCGGCGGCGAGGAGGCGGCCGACCCGGTCGGAGACGGTGCGGGTGAGGGTGCGGCCGTCCAGGTCGCGCCAGCGGACGTGGTCGGCGCGGGCCCAGTCGCGTTCGAAGACGGAGACCAGGAAGGCGACCGCGGCGGGGTCCTCGACGAAGGCGGCGCGGCTGTGGTCGTCGGCGGCGGGGATGACGGCGATCCGGCGGTCGACGACGATCACCCGCAGGAACGGCTCGTCGAGGACCCGGATCTGCGCGCCGCGGTCGGTCATCGCGGCGGCGTGGTTGACGGCGCTCTCCTCGGTGAGCGCCACCGGCTGGTAGAGGGTGCGCATGGTGCCGCCCCGGCGGAGCAGCAACTGGTCCTGGGTGAGGGCGAGTTCGAGGACGGCGGCGGGGCGCAGGCCGGGCTGGGCGGTGAGCAGTTCGAGCCGGCACTCGGAGACCAGCTGGGCGATCCGCAGCCGGATCGCCTCCTGGCCGTCGACGTACGTGGCCTGCCGGGCCTGCTCGGCGGGGCGCGGGACGGCGTCGTAGGCGCGGGTGAGCGGGTCGAGTTCGCCGGGCAGGCGCTCGGCGTGCAGCAGCAGCCGGGTCGCCTCGGCGCGCATGTCGGCGCTGACCCGCTCGGCGACGGTGCGCGGGCTGATCGCGACGTAGTAGCCGTCGATGTGGTTGGGCAGCACCAGGCCGATCGCCACCAGCTGGTCGAGCAGGGCCTGTTGGTGGCCCGGTCCGGTGGCCGGGTCGAGCACCGGCGGGTCGGTGAGCGGGATGCGGCCGCCGGCGGCGAGCACGGCGAGGTACAGGCGGGTGGCGGCGTCCTCGGGCAGCCCGGCGCCCGGTTCGCCCTTCGGGTGGTCCGCAGCCACGTCGAGCACTCCTGCCGTGTTCCTCCGTTTGCGGATCATGATCCCAGGAGGCCCGGCCGGCTCGACGGCGGGAGCCCCGTGGACGGGCGCGTCCTCCGGGCCGGGCACCTGAGCGCCCGGGACCCGGAGGACCCGCTCGTGTCACGCCAATCGTCAGACGCTTTCGGCGAGGCGGAGCAGCAACGCCTCACCGACTCCGGACACGGGGGCCATCACCACACATGGCGTCCCGACCGGCGCTCTTCCCCCCGGCTGCGCAGGTGCGAACGCACCTGTCGTACCCACGCGAAGAGCAAGCCGTCGACTCGGGCTGCGGCGGCCCGGGACGACTTGGCGTGACTACACCCTCACAGCGTGACGAACGCCGAACAAGTGGTCTCCGGCTGCAGGTTCCTGCACTTGCGGGAACCTGCAACAAATCACCCGGACAAGTGTCCGAAAACCCGGAATCAAGCTATTCCCCCCTCCCCCGAACGGTCATTCGGCACAGGGCCCCACTCGCCGCGTGCGCGAGCGTCCGAGCAGGCCGGAGCGTCACGGCCGCCGCGGAAAATTCCGAATTCCTTCGCAGAACCCGCCGATCCGGAGGGCTCAACCCCGTTACACCGCAGGGGGTTTGCCTCATCCGCCGACCGCGCGCGGCATTTGCGTGCGCCGACATATTCCCGCACGGCATGGGTCCCTATGGTGCCCTACAGCAGGCGCCCGGCGCGCAAGCCCGCGAAGGTCCGCGCGGCCGCCACCGCCCAGGCCGAGAAGAGCAGCAGGTAAAGCGCCCCGGCGAGGGCCGTGAATCCGCCGAAACCGGTGTGCCGGGCGAGGCCCGCGGTGCCGGTCACCAGGGTGCCGACCGGGAAGGTGAACGCCCACCAGGTCATCGCGAACGGCATCTCGGCCCGCAGCGCCCGCAGGTTGGCGGCCAGCGCCACCACCAGCCACAGCAGCGCGAAACCGAGCACCGCCACCCCGTACGCCACCGCCGCCTGCCGGGCGAACTCCGCGCCCTGCGCCCCGGCGCCGGGCAGCGCCAGCGGGACGGCGTCGGCGAACTGGTTGACCGCGGTGGTGGACTGGCCGAGCGGGCCGAGCACCAGGAACAGCGACGGGGTGAGCACCAGCGCGGGCAGCTTGCTGTGCAGCAGCCCGCCGAGCACCACCGGCAGCATCAGCAGGGTGGCCAGCGCGCTGGCGCCGAACATCGCCAGACAGCCGTACAGCAGCGCCACCCGGGCCGCCCCCTCCGGCAGGTGCGGCACCAGCGCCGGACCGAGCGCGGCGGCCACCATCGGGGCCACCACCGGCAGCAGCCAGGTCGGGTTGGCCTCCAGTGCGGAGAGCCGGTGCCGGGTGATCATCAGGTACGGCAGCACCACCGCGACGGCCAGCGCGTACAGCGTCCCGGTGCTCCACAGCAGCGCGTCCAGGGCCAGCGCCGGGCCGGCGCCGATCACCGGGCCGCCGACCGCGAGCGCCCCGTAGCCGACCGCGAGCAGGGCCATCGGCGGGCAGCCGTAGAACACCGCGGCGGACGGGTCCTCCAGCAGCGTGTGCCGGGCCTGCTCGCGGTGCCGCACCAGGTGGACGGCGCGGGAGGCCAGCAGCAACACGAGCAGCAGCAGCGACAGCGTCCACACCGCCTCGGCCAGCGCGACCCGGCCCGGCACCTCGATCGGCAGCGCGGCGGCGGCGTTCCCGGTGATCGCGGTGCCCATCACCGCGGCGTACCAGTTGGGGCCGAGCCGGGCGAGGTCGAGGGTGCGTAGACGGCTGTCGGCCGCGAGGAGTGTTGCCATGGCTCCACCGTCACCCGCGCGAGGGGGCGGCGGTAGCGAGCGCTCCGCTATGAGGACATAGCCTGGGCCTATGGCTCTCTCCCCGCACGTCCCGGACCTCGGCGCCCTGGAGCTGCTGCTCACGGTGGCCCGGCTGGGCAGCGTCGGCCGCGCGGCGGCCGAACTGGGGGTCAGTCAGCCCGCCGCCAGCGCCCGGATCAAGAGCATGGAACGGCAGATCGGCGTGGCACTGCTGGAGCGCTCCCCGCGCGGCTCCCGCCCCACCGAGGCGGGCCGGCTGGTGGTCGAGTGGGCGCGGCAGGTGGTGGAGGCCGCCCAGGCGCTGGACGCCGGCATCGACGCGCTGCGCGAGCGCCGGGACGCCCGGCTGCGGGTGGTGGCCAGCCTGACCGTGGCCGAGTACCTGATGCCCGGCTGGCTGCTCGCGCTGAACGCCGCCAGCCCCGGTACCGCGGTCACCCTGCGCACCGCCAACTCGGCGGACGTCGCCTCCCAGGTGCTGGCCGGCGAGGCCGACCTCGGCTTCGTCGAGGGCACCAGCACCCCGCCGGGTCTGGCCGGCGCGGTGGTCGCCGCGGACAGCCTGGTGGTGGTGGTCTCCCCCGACCACCGCTGGGCCCGCCGCCGCGCCCCGGTCACCGGCGCCGAACTGGCGGCCACCCCGCTGGTGCTGCGCGAGGTCGGCTCGGGCACCCGCGAGGTGCTGGAGGAGGCGCTCGCCCCGTACGGCGGGGCGGCGCCGCCGCGCCTGGAGCTGGCGTCCTCGACCGCGCTCAAGGCGGCGGCGATGACGGGCGCCGGTCCGGTCTGCCTGAGCGAGCTGGCGGTGATCGAGGAGCTGGCCACCCGCCGCCTGGTGGCGGTGCCGCTGGCAGCCGACCTCGACCTGCACCGACCGCTGCGCGCGGTCTGGCCGGCCGGCCAGCGCCCGGCCGGACCGGCCCGCCAGCTGCTGGGCCTGACCCGGGCCCTGCAGCGTCCCGGCACCGCCCCGCGGAGCCCTTCGCACGATGTTCGCACCGAGTCCATGAAAACTTGAGCGGAATAGACTCAACTTAGTGCATGCTGTATTCAGCAGACTTGGAAGGACCTGAGCCGAGAGGGGTATGCCCGCAGTGGACGCCAGTAAGTTCACCAGCAAGACGCAGGAGGCGTTGTCCTCCGCCATCCGGCAGGCCAGCGCCGCGGGGAACCCGGACGTCAAGCCGGTGCACATCCTGCTGGCCCTGCTCGACCAGCCGGAGGGCCTGGCCCGGCCGCTGCTGGAGGCGGTCGGGGCGGACGCCGCGAAGGTCACCGCCGCCGCCCGCCAGCAGGCCGCCGCGCTGCCCGCCGCCCAGGGGTCGACGGTCGCCGCCCCGCAGCTCGCCCGGGACACCCTGGCGGTGCTGGAGGAGGCCGGCAAGCGCGCCGCGGACCTGGACGACCAGTACGTCTCCACCGAGCACCTGCTGGTCGGCCTGGCCGCCGAGGGCGGCCGGACCGCCGAGCTGCTCAAGGACCAGGGCGCCACCCCGAAGGCGCTGCTGGCCGCGTTCAAGGACGTCCGGGGCAGCGCCCGGGTCACCTCGCCGGACCCGGAGGGCACCTACAAGGCGCTGGAGAAGTACGGCTCCGACCTGACCCAGGCCGCCCGGGACGGCAAGCTCGACCCGGTGATCGGCCGCGACCAGGAGATCCGCCGGGTGGTGCAGGTGCTCTCCCGGCGCACCAAGAACAACCCGGTGCTGATCGGCGAGCCCGGCGTCGGCAAGACCGCCGTGGTGGAGGGCCTAGCCCAGCGCATCGTCGCGGGCGACGTGCCCGAGTCGCTGCGCGGCAAGCGCCTGGTCGCGCTGGACCTGGCGGCGATGGTCGCGGGCGCGAAGTTCCGCGGCGAGTTCGAGGAGCGGCTGAAGGCCGTCCTGAACGACATCAAGGCCTCCGACGGCCAGGTGATCACCTTCATCGACGAGCTGCACACCATGGTCGGCGCGGGCGCCGGCGGCGACTCCGCGATGGACGCGGGCAACATGCTCAAGCCGATGCTGGCCCGCGGCGAGCTGCGCATGGTCGGCGCCACCACGCTGGACGAGTACCGCGAGCGGATCGAGAAGGACCCGGCGCTGGAGCGCCGCTTCCAGCAGGTGCTGGTCGGCGAGCCCAGCGTCGAGGACACCATCGCCATCCTGCGCGGCCTCAAGGGCCGGTACGAGGCGCACCACAAGGTGGAGATCACCGACGCCGCGCTGGTCGCCGCCGCGACGCTCTCCAACCGGTACATCACCTCCCGCTTCCTGCCCGACAAGGCGATCGACCTGGTCGACGAGGCGGCCTCCCGGCTGCGGATGGAGATCGACTCCTCGCCCGTCGAGATCGACGAGCTGCAGCGCGTGGTCGACCGGCTGCGGATGGAGGAGCTGGCGCTGGACAAGGAGTCCGACCCGGCCTCGGTCGAGCGGCTCGGCAAGCTGCGCCGCGATCTCGCCGACAAGCAGGAGCAGTTGAGCACCCTCAACGCCCGCTGGGAGCAGGAGAAGAAGTCGCTGAACCGGGTCGGCGAGCTCAAGGAGCGCCTGGACGACCTGCGCGGCGCCCTCGACCGGGCCCAGCGGGACGGCGACTTCGAGCGCGCCTCCAAGCTGATGTACGCCGAGATCCCGTCCGCCGAGCGGGAGTTGGCCGAGGCGCAGGACCGCGCCGCGGACCAGCCGACCGCCACCATGGTCAAGGAGCAGGTCGGCCCGGACGACGTGGCCGACGTGGTCGCCTCCTGGACGGGCATCCCGGCCGGCCGCCTGCTGGAGGGCGAGAGCGCCAAACTCCTGCGCATGGAGGACGAGTTGGGCCGCCGCCTGATCGGCCAGCGGCAGGCCGTGCAGGCCGTGTCGGACGCGGTGCGCCGCACCCGCTCCGGCATCGCCGACCCGGACCGCCCGACCGGCTCGTTCCTCTTCCTCGGCCCCACCGGCGTCGGCAAGACCGAACTCGCCAAGGCGCTCGCGGACTTCCTGTTCGACGACGAGCGGGCGATGGTCCGGATCGACATGAGCGAGTACGGCGAGAAGCACTCGGTCTCCCGCCTGGTCGGCGCCCCGCCCGGGTACGTCGGCTACGAGGAGGGCGGCCAGCTCACCGAGGCGGTCCGCCGCCGGCCGTACAGCGTGGTGCTGCTGGACGAGGTGGAGAAGGCCCACCCCGAGGTGTTCGACGTGCTGCTCCAGGTGCTGGACGACGGCCGGCTCACCGACGGCCAGGGCCGCACCGTGGACTTCCGCAACGCGATCCTGATCCTCACCTCCAACCTGGGCTCGCAGTACCTGGTCGACCAGACCACGCCGGAGGAGCGCAAGAAGGAGCTGGTGCTGGAGACGGTCCGCTCCGCCTTCAAGCCGGAGTTCCTCAACCGGCTGGACGACATCGTGGTCTTCGACCCGCTGGGCACCGAGGAGCTCAGCCGGATCGTCGACCTGCAGGTCGACGCGCTCGCCCGCCGCCTGCACGAGCGCCGGCTCACCCTGGAGGTCACCCCCGCCGCCCGGGACTGGCTCGCCCTCACCGGCTACGACCCGGCGTACGGCGCCCGGCCGCTGCGCCGGCTGGTGCAGTCCGCGATCGGCGACCAGCTGGCCAAGGAGATCCTGTCCGGCCGGGTGCACGACGGCGACACCGTCCTGGTCGACCGGGACGAGGCCCACGACCGGCTCACGGTCGGTCCGAAGCCCTCGCTGCTCAAGTGATCCGGTGACCCTGCGGGCCCGCCGGAACACCCTCCGGCGGGCCCGCGGCCACGGGCCGGTGGTCTCTGTGCCGAGCGGCCCGAATGAGGCAGGATGGACCTATGAGAAGGGCGGCGCGCCGTGTCGGCCGCCCTTGTGCACCTCGAAAGGGACACCCCCGTGAGCATCGACCCGTCGTCCATCCCGTCCTTCGGCATGCCGCAGCCGCCGCAGGGCGGTGGCCAGCCCGGTGGCGCTCCGGCCGGACCGCCCCCGGTGATCATCCCGGACCAGAACCTGGTCGCCCAGCTGCTCGACCAGATGCAGCTCAAGCACGTCGTCGACGAGGAGGGCGACCTCACCGCCCCCTGGCAGGGCTTCCGCGTGTACTACATGTTCCGCGGCGACCAGAAGGAGCTGTTCGCGGTCCGCGCGTTCTACGACCGCGCCTACCCGCTCGAGAAGAAGGGCGAGATCCTCGACCTGATCGACGAGTGGAACCGCGAGACCCTCTGGCCGAAGGTCTACACCCACACCCACGAGGACGGCGTGGTCCGGCTGATCGGCGAGTCCCAGATGATCGTCGGCAACGGCGTCAGCCTGGAGTACTTCGTCGGCACCACCGCCAACTGGACCCAGGCCTCGGTCGGGTTCGAGCAGTGGATGGTCGAGCGCCTCGGCCTGCAGGACGAGATCGAGGACAAGGACACCGACGGCGACGAGGGCCCCACCAACGAGGCCTGAGCCTCCCCCGCGACCCCCTACGGGCCCGGCACCGCGACCTCGCGGCGCCGGGCCCGTCGGCGTTCCCCGCTACGCCGAAATCCGTGTGTACACCGGGGAATCGGGCGTGCGAGAATCCGTCCGCCGTCGGACCTGTGTACGAATTCACGACGGCGTGACTCTCATGTCCAGGGGGAACACCATCAAGACCCGGATCGCGGCGCTCCTCGGCTCCGCGCTGCTCGGCACGGCCGTACTCCCGGCCCTCGGCCCTGCCAGCGCCCTCGCCGACGCCGCCACCCTCTACGTCAACAACGCCGCCGGAGCGCACTGCACCGACTCCGGCACCGGCACCCAGGCAGCCCCGTTCTGCCACATCAAGGCGGCGGCCGCCGTCGTCCAGCCCGGCCAGACCGTGCAGGTCCTCGCCGGCGAGTACGACGAGGGCGGACTGACCGTCACTGCCGCCGGCACCGCCCAGGCGCCGATCACGTTCAGCGGCCCCGACCTGGGCGACTACCAGACCAACAGCACCGTGGTCATCACCAACACCTCGGTTCCCAGCGCGGACGGGCTCACCGTCAAGGGCCAGCACCTGCGCTTCAAGAACCTGTCCGTCAACCCGACCGGCAGCGGCCAGGCCGTGGTGGCGAACGGCGCCGAGGACGTCTCCTTCCGCACCGTGACGGCGTTCATGGGCGGCATCAGGATCACCAACCAGTCGAAGAACGTGTCCTTCGGCCAGTCCCAGAGCAGCTACCCCAAGGGTGCGAGCGTCGTGGTCGACGGCGGCTCCACCGGCACGGTCCTGGCCTCGCTGTCGATCTTCGCGCAGAGCATGGTCGACCCGACCGGGTTCCGGATCTCCGACGCACCGTCGACGACCATCGTCAACAACACCATCCACGCCACCTGCGGCACCGCCATGCAGATCCAGAACGGGTCGACCGGCGCCACGGTGGAGAACAACCTGGTGACGACGATCGGTGGGAACGACCAGGCGTGTCCGGCCGGGTCGCCGGCCCTGGGGCTGTCGGTCGCCGCGGACTCGGTGTCCGGCACCAAGGCCGACTACAACACGCTCGCGCCGAACAGCAGCTTCCCGGTCTACGACTGGGCCGGCACGGCGTACGCCACCCAGGCGGCCTTCACCGCGGCGACCGGCCAGGGCGCGCACGACTACGTCACCAACTACGAGCAGTTGTGGCAGTACCACCCCGGCCAGTCGCGCTCCCCGCTCGTCGACTCCGCCGACGAGAACGTCCCCGGCATCCTGCCCGTCGACGCCTACGGCCGACCGGCGGTGGACGACCCGGTGGTCACGAACACCGGCACCGGCACCGGCACGCGTGACCGCGGCGCCGCCGAGTTCGAGGACTTCGGCAGCCTGTTCAGCCCGGCCGGGCCGACCCGGCTGCTGGACACCCGCGCCGCGATCGGCGTCCCGGCCGCGAAGCCCGTCGCCGCCCGCGGCACCGTCGACCTCCAGGTGGCCGGCGTCGCGGGCATCCCGGCCGGGATCACCGCGGTCACGCTGAACGTCACGGTCACCGAGCCCGGCACCGACGGCCACCTGACGGTGTATCCGCACGGCGACGAGATGCCGACCGCGTCCAACCTCAACTGGACAGCCGGCACCACGATTCCGAACCTGGTGACCGTCCCGGTCAAGGACGGCAAGGTCTCCTTCTACAACGCCTCCGACGCCACCGTGCACGTCGTCGCCGACCTCGCCGGGTACTACAGCAGCAAGGGCAGCACCTTCAATCCGGCCGGCCCGACCCGCCTGCTGGACACCCGCGCGCCCATCGGCGTCCCCACCGCCAAGGCCGTCGCCCCCCGCGGCACCGTCGACCTCCAGGTCGCCGGCGTCGCAGGCGTCCCGGCCGGTGTCACCGCGATCACCCTGAACGTGACGGTCACCGAGCCCGGCACCCCCGGCCACCTGACGGTGTATCCGCACGGCCAGGCCGCCCCCAACGCCTCCAACCTCAACTGGACCGCCGGGCAGACCATCCCCAACCTGGTGACCGTCCCAGTCAAGGACGGCAAGGTGTCGTTCTACAACGCCTCCGACGCCACCGTGCAGGTGATCGCCGACCTGGCGGGCTACTACACCACCACCGGCGACATCAGCTTCCGCCCCGACGGCCCGTGGCGGATCATGGACACCCGCGTCGAGCAGCGGGGCAGCACGCCCCGCGACGCCGGGCCGATCGCGCCGCGCGGAACCCTGGAGCTCCCGCTCGAAGGCCCGTTCACCGACGGCGCCATCGTCCTGAACGTGACGGTCACCGAGCCGGGCACCGACGGCCACCTGACCGTCTACCCGCACGGCCAGGCCGCCCCCAACGCCTCCAACCTCAACTGGACCGCCGGGCAGACCATCGCCAACCAGGTCGTGGTCCCGGTCAAGGACGGCAGGATCTCCTTCTACAACGCCTCCGACAGCACGATTCACCTGGTGGTCGACCAGTTCGGTTACTACGGGCACTGATCAGCACCACCCCGACGGGCCCGGCACCGCGACACCCGCGGAGCCGGGCCCGTCGGCGTTCCCGCCCCCGCGCCGATGGGCGTCGCACCTGCGTGCGAGAATCCGTCCGCCGTCGGCCCTGTGTGCGACTTCCCGGCGGCCTGACCCATCGCAAGCCCGTGGGAGCACCCCATCAGAACCCGGATCGCGGCGTTCATCGGCTCCGCGCTGCTCGGCACGGCCGTACTCCCGGCCCTCGGCCCTGCCAGCGCCCTCGCCGACGCCACCACCCTCTACGTCAACAACAGCGGCGGCTGCAGCAACGACGGCCCCGGCAGCGCGGCGGTGCCGCTCTGCAGCATTCAGGCGGCGGCGAACGCCGTCCAGCCGGGCCAGACCGTGCAGATCGCGGCCGGCGACTACGTCGAACCCGCGCTGGTCGTCACCCACTCGGGCACGGCCGCAGCGCCGATCACCTTCCGCGGACCGGCCTCCAATGCCCTCTCGCTCGACGACCGTGTCGTCATCCGCAACGGCGGTGCCACCGAGGCCGACGGCCTGACCGTCAAGGGCGCCCACCTGCGCTTCGAGGACCTGAACCTCAACCCGGTCGGCGGCGGCCAGGCCGTGGTGGTCGACGGGGCCGAGGACGTCCGCTTCCGGGCGGTCGCCCCGTACACCGGCGGGGTGCGGATCACCAACCACTCGAAGGACGTCGCCTTCGGCCAGGCGCAGCTCAGCTACCCCAAGGGTGCCGCCGTCGTGGTCGACGGCGGCTCCACCGGGACGGTGCTGGCCTCGCTGGACATCCTGGCCCAGAGCGGGCTCGACCCGACCGGCATCCGGATCTCGGGCGCCCCGTCGACGACCGTCGTCAACAACACCGTCCAGGCGCCCTGCGGCGCCGCGGTGCAGCTCCAGAACGGGTCGACCGGCGCGACGGTGGAGAACAACGCCACCGGGACGGCCAACCTGGACGAGGGCCAGCCGTGCCCGGCCGGGTCCGCGCCCGTCGGCCTGACGGTCGACGCGGGCTCGGTGTCCGGCACCAAGGCCGACTACAACACCCTCTCGCCGAAGGGCGGTGCCCCGGCCTACACCTGGACCGGCACGGCGTACGCCACCCAGGCGGCCTTCACCGCGGCGACCGGGCAGGGCACCCACGACTACGTCACCGACTGGGCGGCGCTCTGGCAGTACCACCCCGGCCAGTCGCGCTCCCCGATCGTCGACTCCGCGGACGAGAGCGTGCCCGGCATGCTGCCCGGCGACGCCCGTGGCTATGCCGCGACGGACGACCCGGTGGTGCCGAACACCGGGACCGGCACCGGCACCCGCGACCGCGGCGCCCGGGAGTTCCAGGACTTCGGCAGCCTCTTCACCCCGGCCGGCCCGACCCGCCTGCTGGACACCCGCGCGCCCATCGGCGTCCCCACCGCCGAGCCGGTCGCCCCGCGCGGCACCGTCGACCTCCAGGTGGCCGGCGTCGCGGGCATCCCGGCCGGCGTCACCGCCGTGACCCTGAACGTCACCGTCACCGAGCCGGGCACCCCCGGCCACCTGACGGTGTATCCGCACGGCGACGAGATGCCGACCGCGTCCAACCTCAACTGGACCGCCGGACAGACCATCCCCAACCTGGTCACCGTCCCGGTCAAGGACGGCAAGGTCTCCTTCTACAACGCCTCCGACGCCACCGTCCAGGTCATCGCCGACCTGGCCGGCTACTACAGCGCCAAGGGCAGCACCTTCAACCCGGCCGGCCCGACCCGGCTGCTGGACACCCGCGCCCCGATCGGCGTAGCGACCGCCAAGGCCGTCGCCCCGCGCGGCACCGTCGACCTCCAGGTCACCGGCGTCGCAGGCATCCCGGCCGGTGCCACCGCGATCACCCTGAATGTGACGGTCACCGAGCCCGGCACCGACGGCCACCTGACGGTGTACCCGCACGGCCAGAGCGCGCCCAACGCCTCCAACCTCAACTGGACCACCGGGCAGACCATCCCCAACCTGGTCACCGTCCCGGTCAAGGACGGCAAGGTCTCCTTCTACAACGCCTCCGACGCCACCGTGCACGTCATCGCCGACCTCGCCGGCTACTACACCACCGGCGGCGACATCACCTACCGCCCGATCGGCCCGACCCGGGTGATGGACACCCGGACCAACTCCTGGGACGGCAACGGCATGCGCCCGGCCGCACCGGTCGCACCCCGCAGCAACCTGGAGCTCTACCTGGAGGGCCCGTTCATCGACGGCGCCGTGGTCCTGAACGTCACCGTCACCGAGCCCGGCACCGACGGCCACCTGACGGTGTACCCGCACGGCGACCCGCTCCCGACGGCGTCCAACCTGAACTGGCGGGCCGGACAGACCATCGCCAACCAGGTCGTGGTCCCGGTCAAGGACGGCATGATCACCTTCTACAACGCCTCCGACAGCACCGTGCACGTGGTGGTCGACCAGTTCGGCTACTACCAGCACTGAGCAGCCCCACCCCGAAGGCCCGGCCCACCCGCCGGGCCTTCGGCGTTCCCCTGCGGTCCTTGTCCCCCGCCCCGCCCGCAGCGGATGATGATCCCCGACCACCAGCCACAGGGGAGCCGACGATGACCGCCAGGCCGCTGCTGAACCGCCGACTCGAGGGCCTCGGGACGACGATCTTCGCCGAGATGTCGGCGCTGGCCACCGCCACCGGCTCGATCAACCTAGGGCAGGGGTTCCCGGACACCGACGGGCCCGAGGAGGTCCGGGAGGCCGCCGTCCGGGCGCTGCGGGAGGGCCACGGCAACCAGTACCCGCCGGGGCCGGGCATCCCCGAGCTGCGGGCCGCGATCGCCGAGCACCAGCAGCGCTTCTACGGCCTGGAGTACGACCCTGACACCGAGGTGTTGGTCACCGCGGGCGCCACCGAGGCGATCGCCGCCGCGCTGCTGGCGCTGCTGGAGCCCGGCGACGAGGTGATCGCCTTCGAGCCGTTCTACGACTCGTACGCCGCCTGCATCGCGATGGCCGGCGCGGTCCGCGTCCCGCTGACGCTGCGTCAACCCGACTTCCGCCCCGACCTGGACGAGCTGCGCGCCCTGATCACCCCGCGCACCCGGCTGCTGCTGGTCAACACCCCGCACAACCCGACCGGCACCGTGCTGACCGCCGAGGAACTCGCCACGATCGCCGAACTCGCCGTCGAGCACGACCTGTTGGTGATCACCGACGAGGTCTACGAGCACCTGGTCTTCGCCGGCGCCCACCACCCGCTGGCCGCCCTCCCGGGCATGCGCGAGCGCACGGTCGCCATCTCCTCGGCGGGCAAGACCTTCTCCTTCACCGGATGGAAGGTCGGCTGGGTCACCGCCTCCCCCGCGCTGGTCGCCGCCGTCCGCACCGCCAAGCAGTACCTCACCTACGTCAGCGCCGGCCCGTTCCAGTACGCCGTCGCCGAGGCCCTGCGCCTGCCCGACACGTACTACGCCGACTTCCGCGCGGACCTGCGCCGCAAGCGCGACCTGCTCACCGCGGGCCTCGCCTCGGCCGGGTTCCGGGTCTTCGAGCCGCAGGGCACGTACTTCATCACCACCGACATCACGCCCCTCGGCGAGAAGGACGGCCTCGAGTTCTGCCGCGCCCTCCCCGAACGCTGCGGCGTGGTCGCCATCCCCAACTCCGTCTTCTACGACGACCCCGAGGCCGGCCGAAGCCTGGTGCGCTTCGCCTTCTGCAAGACCGAGACGGTCCTCGCCGAGGCCGTCACCCGCCTGAGCAGCCTCTGACGGCGGGTCAGGGCCAGTGCTCGGCGACCCAGGCCGGCATCGGGGCCTCCGGGTCGGGCGGTACGGGCGGGTCCGACCGGTCCCCGTAGAAGTAGTCGAACAGGTCCCGCAGGTAGCCGTACAGATGCGCGCCGTCGGTGAAGGCGACACCGGTCAGTGAGGCCCACTCCGCCACGTCGCAGGGCCGTTCCCGCAGCAGGTACTCGAGTGCTTCCCGCAGATGCCGGGAGAACGCCGACGACCGCTGCAGCGCGTTCGGGCGGACCCGGTCGACGTCGTCGATGAACTCGACGCCCAGCGAGATCCGGAAGAGGGTCCCGATCGACTCGTCCGCGGCGAAGTGCGGGATGCTCGATCGGAGGAAGCTCACTGCGGGGCCAGCGGCATCGCGTCGAAGCCGTCGAAGAGGTACGCGTAGACCTGGGCCAGATAGACCGTCAGCTCCTGCTGGTCCGGGAAACCCACGTAGGTCAGGCCGTACCAGTGCTGCGGGGTGAGCGGACGGTTCTGCACCAGGTGGAGCAGTCCGGCCCGGACGGTCTCGCGGTAGTCCGGCCACGCGGTGTCGAAGGTCTGCTTGAGCATGCCGAGGTCGTCGACCGCCTCGACGCCGAGCAGGCCGGCGCAGAAGTGCACGAACCGCCGGTCGACACCGGGCACGTCGAGTCCCAGGTCGGCGAGCGGCACGGTGGTCGGGTCGACCGGGCCGCCGGGGTAGGGGTAAAGCGTGGTGTTCCACAGGTCGTCGGCGTCCTGCGGCCCGGCCGGGCCCGTGCCGTCGGCGGGACGGTAGACGCCGTACAGCAGTCCGGAGAGCTGGAAGTCGGCGTAGACGTAGTTGAGCTCGCCGTTCGGCAGGTAGGGCTGACGCGAGTCGATGGCGATCGCGGTGGCCTTGCCGGCTCGCTCACCGGCAGGGCCGTAGACCGATTCGAAGGACAGGATCGGCGCCAGGTCGCGGTGCTCCAGCGCGGCGGCCCGCAGGGCGTCCTCCGCCTGCACGAACGCCTCCTCGGTGTCGAAGCGGCTGGCCCACGGGCCGGTGCGGGGCGGGAGTTCATCGCGCAGTGGCATACCAGGTGCTCCATTCCTCAGCAGTCGGGGTCCAGCGCCGGACGGCGGGCCCGGTCAACGCCATTCCGTCCAGAACCGGTCGTCGTCCGAGGGCGGCGGACGGTCCGGGTCGGGGGCGACCGGCGGGTCGGACCGGACCCCGTAGAAGTAGTCGTACACGTCCTGCAGGAATCCGTAGAGCTCGTTCTCGGTGAAGAACTGGAATCCGGTGAGCCCCAGCCAGTCCCTGGTGGAAGCGGGCCGCTGCTCCAGCAGGTATTCCAGGCTTTCGCGGAGACGGCCGGCGAATTCGCTGCCGTCGGTGGCGAACGGCTTGAATTCGCCGATCTCGTCCACCGTGTCGATCCGGAAGCAGGACCCGTAGAACCGGCGGAGCCGCTCGTCGTCCGACCAGCCCGGGACCTCCCGGAAGCTCCAGCGCAGCGGTGGAACCGGCACCGTGCGGCCCTCCTTCGATGTTCACCGTCAATGCGGCAGGTGGTGGCGGCTGACGTTGTGCTTGAGAGCGGGCTGCGGAAACATCGTGTGGAGGTTGAATCCGCCCTTGCCATCGGGTTTGTAGACGGCCACGATCTCGGCGTCCTTGAAGTTGACGTCCCGGTAATTGACCTTCCCGCCGGCTGTCACCGGATTGTCCGGGTCAATATAGTACCCGCGGAACTTGGCATCATGGCCGCCCGGCCCCCAGGCGTCACTCGGCGAGAACTTCACCTCGTACGGCGGACCGGTCGGAATCCGTGCTCGCGCATATCGCTCCGCGTACATGAAGGACTCGTTGTCCTTGAAAGCGGTGGAAAAGCGGTCGCAGCTGTGGTTGACCGGATTGCCGTGCTGGTCCTTCTTCTCCTTGTCGTGGTACAGCTGCGGCGGCGTCAGGTTCTGCTTGGCGTCGGGTCCGTGCAGCGGGTCGATCTTCTCGTTCGACCGGGAGAAGCCGTACTCGTCGCGGGCCCACCGGGTGACCTGCTGCGGGGGTTGGGCGACCGGGTAGCCGTGCGAGTTGATGATCGGCGGCTGCGGGACGTTCACCCGCTCCTGGATCGGCTTGCCCAGACGGTCTTTCAGCTGTTGGTCCGTCACCTTCAGGTGCCGTCCGACGCCGTGGCCCTGCAACTCCAACTGGGCCACCCGCTCGTCCACCTGCCGGTGGTACTGCGCGCGCAGCGCCTTGCGGCCGGGCACCGACTGGCCCGGGCCGAGCTTGATGCCCTCGGAGCCGAGCGAGCGGCCGTCCGCGCGCAGGCTCTTGTGGATCGCCCGCTCGGCGTCGTCGAGGTTCTTCGCCGTGAGTTCCAGGCCGCGTCCGATCGAGCGGTGCCCACCGGCCATCGCCTTGGCCATGTCGCCGATCATCGAGTCGACGACCGGGCGGACGGCGTTCTGCACGATCTGCCCGAGCTTGCCCTTCCCCAGCAGCTTGCCCCGGGTGCGGGCGTCGAGGTCGCGCGAGTGCTTCTCGACCTGGTCGGCGTGCGAGTGCGCCTGCCGGGCGGCCCGCCCGAGCGCCTCGGGGTCGACCCGGAATCCGCCGCTCATCGGCTGCCTCCCGCACCGAGCGCCGCCTCGACGCCCTGGAACACCAGCCCGGACACCGCCTGCTCGATGGCGGCCTGGAACGGCTCGACCGCCATCGAGACCAACTGACCGATGATCATGTCCTCGATCTCCTGGATGATCGCGTTGACGATCCGCTTGCCCGCCTCGACGATCGCCGCCTCGGCCGCCGCGGCGATGCCCATGGTGGCCACGGCGGCGGCCATCTCGGCGGCCATCGCGACGAGTTGGGCGATCACCGCGCCCTTGGCGACGATCACGCCGTCGGCGGCCACCTCCAGCGCGGTGCCCAGCACCTCGCAGCCCTGGATCAGCACCGTCATGTGCGAGCCGGAGGCCTGGCCCCAGCGCGACAGCATGGCCTCGTAGGAGGCGCCCTCGAAGGCGCCGCCGAGGTTCTGCAGCAGGACGTCGGTGTCGTCGTGGGACTCCTGCATCCCGCGGCCGAACTCCCGGACGTGCTGAGCCCACTCGCGGAGTTCGTCCTCGTCCACGTCGGGCCAGTTGAGACCCATCAGGTCCATGATCCAGACCAGTTCGGACGGCAGCTCGATCGACAAGGCCCCGTGACTCCCCCTGCAAGGCGGCACCCCCGTGATGCCGACCGATATAGACGCGTCGCGTCGCCGTTCGGTTCCCGAGCGGGGATTCCCCAGGTGGAAAGGGCGGTTGAAAGGTTGAAAGCTGCACCTCCGTCAAGGGGGCGCACACGGCGCGCGACCCGCGCGCACGGCGCTTGATCCGGTGGAACCAGCGCCCCGTGGACAGAGTGCATCCCGGGACCGATCACACCCAGTCGGACACAGCGCCCAGAACGGTGAATGAGTGCCAAACATGGGTAAATCCCTGACGGACCCGGAGAATTCGTGCTTCTCTGCTGCTGAATCTCCAGCCGGAATCCTTCCTTCCACGGTCGGCCGCGCCCCAGACCGGACAGTCTCGAACAGCCTCGCGTAGCCGGGGCGGACCCGGGATCAGGGGGCGCGCACGGAGCTGAAATGCGGAGCCGAGCATGCTCACCACCCTGCAGACCTCCTACACGGACACCCGCGCCGGCGACCTGGCCTGGCAGCTCGGCGGCGAACCGCTGCCCGCGCTGGCCGTCCGTGACCTCAGACTGGACGACGGGTCCGGCCTCCCCGGCGCGGCCCGCGGCACCCTCCAGCTGCGCCTGCTCGGCGCCTCGCACCAGGTCATCCTGGCGGCGGGCCCCGGCGACTGCCTGGAGACGGTGGCCTGCCTGCCGGGCCGCCGCACCCCGCTGCCGGCCCGGGTCGCCGAACAGGTGGCCGGCTGGGAGTACGAGTTCGCCGCCCGGATCGAGGAACTGCCGCCGCACGTCTTCGCCGCCCGCGCCCAGGAGCTGCTCTCGCTGGTCGAGGGGCACCCGCGCGGCCTGGCCGGGATCTTCCCGGGCGACCCGAGCGCCTTCACCGCCCTGGTGGCGCACTGCGAGGAGCGCCGGGTGCTGTGGCGGACCTGGCACGCCTACCCGCAGGAGGGCCGGCTGGTGTGCACCCGCTCCTCGCTCTCGCTGCCGGGCGCCGCGGACAACCCGGAGGCGCTGGGCGGCTGGTGACCCGGGTCAACCACGCGCCCGGCCCAGTCCACCGAATGGGTGCAGCTATCCACCCGGACTCTCGCCTAGCGTTCATTCATGATCAACCATCCGGCCGGACCACCCGCGCAGCCGGGTCTGGACGCCACCGATCCCCCACCCGCGGCCGAGCACCGGCCCCTCGCCCCGCGCGGCGCGGTCCGGGCCGGCGGCGCCATACCGCTCGCCCTCCCGGCCCGGTCGGCCCGGATCCTGGTGCTGCTGGCCGCGTTCGTCTGCGCGGCCTGCGGCCTGGTGTACGAACTGGAGCTGGTCGCCCTCGGCGGCTACCTGCTCGGCGACTCGGTCACCCAGACCTCCGTGGTGCTCTCCGTGATGGTCTTCGCGATGGGCGTCGGCTCGCTGCTCGCCAAGGGGCTCACCCGCCGCCCCGCCACCTCCTTCGCCGCGGTCGAGTACGCCCTGTCGCTCACCGGCGGCCTCTCCGCGCTGGCCCTGTACTGCGGCTGGGCCTGGCTGCACCAGTCGCGCGCCACGCTGGCCGCGCTGATCGCCGCCACCGTGCTGATCGGCCTGCTGATCGGCGCCGAGATCCCGCTGCTGATGACCCTGATCCAGCGGATCCGCCAGGACCACGCCGGCCGGGCGGTCGCCGACCTGTTCGCCGCCGACTACGTGGGCGCGCTGATCGGCGGGCTCGCCTTCCCGTTCGTCCTGCTGCCCACCCTCGGCCAGGCCACCGGGGCGCTGCTCACCGGCGCGGTCAACGCGCTGGCCGGCGCGGTGGTGGCGCTCTGGCTGTTCCGCGCCGAACCCACCCCGCGCGCCCGGCTGGCCCTGTGGACCGGCTGCGGGCTGGTGCTCGCCGTCCTCGCCCTGGCCGCCGCCTGGACCGGCGCCATCGAACGCGCCGCCCGGCACGCCCTGTACGGCGGGCCGATCCGCTTCGCCACCCAGAGCCGCTACCAGGAGATCGTCCTCACCGGCGGCCCCGACCCGGCCGCCGCCCGGGTCCCCGAACAGCGCACCCCGCCGCCGCTGGAGCTCTTCCTGGACGGCCGCCTCGCGGTCTGCGGCCCCGACGAGTACCGCGACCACGAGGCGCTGGTCCGCCCCGCGCTGGCCGCCGGCCCCGCCGCCCGGGTCCTGGTGCTCGGCGGCGACGGCCTCGCCCTGCGCGAGGTGCTGCGCCACCCCGCGGTGCGCAGCGTGCTGGTGGTCGAGCGCGACCCCGCGCTCGCCGCCCTGCCGCGCCGGGACGCCGCCTTCGGCGCGCTCGCCGGACACCCGTACGACGACCCGCGGGTCCGGCTGGTCACCGCCGAGCCGATGGCCTGGCTGCGCGATTCCGCCGCCGAGTTCGACGCGATCGTCGCCGACCTGGACGGCGAGGCCTCCGGCGGTAGGTACCGCACCCGCGAGTTCTACGGCCTGGCCGCCCGCCGGCTCGCCCCCGAGGGCCGGCTCGCGGTGCGCGGCGGGGCGCCCGGGCAGGCGCTGTGGACCGCCGCGTCCGGCCTCGACGCGGTCGGCCTGCGCACCGTCCCGTACCAGGGCCAGGACGCCCCTGCGGACGGCTGTGGCCGCCCCGCCGCCGCCACCGCCTACCTGCTCGCCGCACGCACTCTCCCGGCGCTCACCCTGGCCTCGGACGCCCCCGCCCCGCGCTCCCTCACCGAGGCCGGCCTGCGCACCACCGCCGCCGGCCTGGCCGGCCGCCGCCCCACCCCGCTGCCGCCGCCGCACACCCTGCTGGGCCCGTGACGCGCAGCCTTACGGCCGACCTAAGCCAGTTCGGCTTCCGCCGCGAACCCCCGCCCCCCGTACGCCCGTTCGCGCAGTCGTCGATCCGCCTTCGCGTGGAAGGCTCGGCAGGGCGCGGCCCGGTCGGTAGGCTCGCTGGCATGGAGCATGAGGTTGTCGTCCCGGTGCCCGCCGAGGTCGTCCGGGAGGCGCTGGTGGACCGGGAGCTGGTGGCCCGGTGTGTGCCGGGCCTGAGCGCGGTCGCGCCCACGTCCGCCCCCACCGCGGACAGCCGGCTCAGGATCCGGATCGCCGGGTCCACCATCACCTTCGCCGGCCACCTCGCCGTGGAGACCTGGCAGGACGGCGCGCTGCGGCTGCTGCTGACCGGCGAGGAGATCCGCGGCGCCGCCCCGGTCACCGCCGAGCTGCGGGTCACCCTGGACGAGCGCCCGGGCGAGACCGCGGTGCGGATCCACACCGTGCTCGACGCGGCGGGCCGCCTGGCCGGGTTCGAGCCCGCGGTGCTGGAGTCCACCGGCCGCCGGCTGATCGACCGCGCGGTGGCCGCCCTGGTCGACGAGCTGTCCGAGCCGGAGGACGACCCGGAGGGCGATCCGGCGGACTCGGCCACCGTGGTCTTCCTGGACGACCGCACGCCCCCCGCCGACCTGGACGACGACCTGTCGGACCTGATCGCGTTCAGCGACGACGAGCTGCCCGAGCCGGTGCCGGTGGTGCCGCAGCCGGACTCCCCGTTCGACCCGGAGAACGTGCCGGTGCGGCGCAGCATCGTCGGCCGCTCGGCCGAGGAGGTCGACCACGCCCCGCCGCACGGCCGGTACGCGCCCGCGCCGCCCGCGCACAGCGCGCGGGCCCGGGCGGCCTCCCGCTGGGGCGGCGCGGAGCCGACGCCGCTGTCCGGGCTGGCGGCGGACCGCTCGGCGCTGCCGTGGATGATCGGCGGCGGGGTGGCGCTGATCGGCGGCGCGGTGGTGCTGGTCCGGGCGCTGCGCCGACGCTGAGGCGCCGGGCCCAGGCCCTAAACTGGCTGTCCATGAGCAACGACCGCGACGCCCTGCTGGCGCAGATCAAGGACAAGGCCGTGGTGCACGGCAAGGTCACCCTCTCCTCGGGGCTGGAGGCGGACTACTACGTCGACCTGCGCCGGATCACCCTGGACGCGGAGGCGGCGCCGCTGGTCGGCAAGGTGATGCTGGACGCGGCCGCCGACCTGGAGTTCGACGCGGTGGGCGGTCTGACCCTGGGCGCCGACCCGGTGGCGGCGGCGATGCTGCACGCCGCGGCGGCCCGCGGCCGGAAGCTGGACGCGTTCGTGGTTCGCAAGGCGGGCAAGGCGCACGGCCTGCAGCGCCGGATCGAGGGCCCGGACGTGAAGGGCCGCCGGGTGCTGGCGGTGGAGGACACCTCGACCACCGGCGGTTCGGTGCTGACCGCGGTGGAGGCGCTGCGCGAGGCGGGCGCCGAGGTGGTCGGCGTCGCGGTGATCGTGGAGCGCGGCGCGGCCCCGGCGATCGCCGAGGCGGGCCTGCCGTACGTGACCGCGTACACCCTGGACGACCTGGGCCTGTGAGCCCGGACCGGGCCCGCGGCGGGCACGGTTTCACGTGAAACAACGCGAAAGGCCCGGATCGATCGATCCGGGCCTTTCGTCCGTCCGTGACGGGGGCGTCAGTGCTTGCAGCGTCAGTGCTTGCGGTGGCGTCCGCCGCCGACCGGCTCGCTCTCCCGGGA
This sequence comes from Kitasatospora sp. NPDC002522, assembly GCF_053595195.1. Taxonomy (NCBI): domain Bacteria; kingdom Bacillati; phylum Actinomycetota; class Actinomycetes; order Kitasatosporales; family Streptomycetaceae; genus Kitasatospora; species Kitasatospora sp. NPDC002522. The sequence goes on along the minus strand of NZ_JBSFXE010000043.1, from coordinate 27,231 downwards.
CTCGTCGCCCTGGGCGGCGGCCTTCTTCTTCTTCCGCTCCCGCAGCACCTCGATGATGATCGGCGAGACCGAGATCAGGATGATCAGCGCCATCGCGGGCAGCAGGTACTTGTCGATCACCGGGGCGAGCTGGTCGCCGGTGAAGTAGCCGATCAGCAGCATCGACTCGGTCCACAGCACGGCGCCGACGACGTTCCAGAGCAGGAAGGTCTTGGCGGGCATCTGCAGGGTGCCGGCCACCGGGTTGAGGAAGGTCCGCACCACCGGGATGAAGCGGGCCAGCACCACGGCCTTGGCCGGGCCGAACTTCTCGAAGTACTCCTCGGCCTTCTCCACGAACTCGGGGCGGAAGAGCTTGGAGTTCGGCTTGTCGAACATCTTGGGTCCGACCTTGCGGCCGAGCAGGTGGCCGAGCTGGGCGCCGGCGATCGCGCAGAGCGGGGCCGCGATCAGCAGCAGGGCGATGTTCATCTGGGCACCGTCGCCGAGCACCGCGGGGGCGGCGCTGGAGGCGGCGACGCCGGCCAGGATGAGCATCGAGTCGCCGGGGAAGAAGAACCCGACCAGCAGGCCGGTCTCGGCGAAGATGATCGCGAGGATCCCGATGGCACCCACCGAGGCGACGAGCGATTTGGCGTCAAGGACGTTGACGGCGAGCTGGATGTGTTCCACGGGCGCAGGATAGCGCCCGGACGTTTGCGGAGCCTTAACCGGCGGCGTACCGGGGGGTACCCCGAGCGGCCGTCCCAAGTGGCGGGCCGCTGGGTGTGTCCGAGGGGGGAGTCTGGGAGGATGACCGAGGTGTCCGGCCCGCGGTCGAGCTACCACCCTCATGCTCGTGCCGCATCGATGTCGTGAACCACAGGCGTATCGAGCCATCGGACAGCGTCGTCCGATCGCCCCACACCGACAGGAGCGGATTCGCATGCCCATCGCAACTCCCGAGGCCTACAACGAGATGCTCGACCGGGCCAAGGCTGGCAAGTTCGCCTACCCGGCCATCAACGTCACCTCGTCGCAGACCCTGCACGCCGCCCTTCGCGGTTTCGCCGAGGCCGAGAGCGACGGCATCATCCAGATCTCCACCGGTGGTGCGGAGTTCCTGGGCGGCCAGCACAACAAGGACATGGTGACCGGCGCGGTCGCGCTGGCCGAGTTCGCGCACATCGTCGCGGCGAAGTACGACATCACCGTCGCGCTGCACACCGACCACTGCCCGAAGGACAAGCTGGACGGCTACGTCCGCCCGCTGATCGCGATCTCCGCGGAGCGCGTCGCCCGCGGCGAGAACCCGCTGTTCCAGTCGCACATGTGGGACGGCTCGGCCGAGACCCTCGCCGACAACCTCTCCATCGCGCAGGAGCTGCTGGCCCAGGCCGCCGCCGCGAAGATCATCCTCGAGGTCGAGATCACCCCGACCGGTGGCGAGGAGGACGGCGTCTCGCACGAGATCAACGACGAGCTGTACACCACGGTGAACGACGCGGTGCGCACCGCCGAGGCGCTCGGCCTGGGCGAGAAGGGCCGCTACCTGCTGGCCGCCTCGTTCGGCAACGTGCACGGCGTGTACAAGCCGGGCAACGTGGTGCTCCGTCCGGAGCTGCTCAGCGACCTGCAGGCCGAGATCGGCAAGCAGTACGGCAAGCAGGACCCGTTCGACTTCGTCTTCCACGGCGGCTCCGGCTCCACCGAGCAGGAGATCCTGACCGCGCTGGAGAACGGCGTCGTCAAGATGAACCTGGACACCGACACCCAGTACGCCTTCACCCGCCCGGTCGTGGACCACATGTTCCGCAACTACGACGGCGTGCTGAAGGTCGACGGCGAGGTCGGCAAGAAGAACACCTACGACCCGCGCACCTGGGGCAAGCTGGCCGAGGCCGGCATGGCCGCCCGCGTGCTGGAGGCCGCCCAGCAGCTCCGCTCGGCGGGCAAGCGCATCAAGTAAGGCCTGGTGACCGCAGGGTCCGCACGCCTCGGTGCCCCCGTACCCGCCCGGGTACGGGGGCACCGTGCCGTCCGGGGGCTTCCGGTCGGGGGTGGGTCGGGTGGCAGACTGCCAGCATGGAGATTCACAAGAACCTTCTCGACGGGCCGGAGCCGACGCTGCTGGCCGAGGACGAGCAGCCGTACCGGATGCTGGCGGAGGAGTCCGCCTCGCCGACCCAGGTGGCGGCGGAGTACCCGGCGTTCTGCCTGGCCTGGGCGATGCTCGCGGACGACGCCTTCGCGGCGGGCCGCACCGTCGAGTCCTACGCCTACGCGCGGACCGGCTACCACCGCGGGCTGGACTCGCTGCGCCGCGCCGGATGGCGCGGGCACGGGCCGGTGCCGTGGGAGCACCGGGGCAACCGCGGCTTCCTGCGCTGCCTGGCGGCGCTGGCCCGGGCGGCCGGCGCGATCAACGAGACCGAGGAGGAGGAGCGCTGCTGGCAGTTCCTGAAGGACAGCAGCGCCGAGGCGTACGCCGAACTGAAGCAGTAACGGTCGGTACCGCCACCCCCTCCCGGGGGTCCGGCGGGCCCGCCGCCGAGCGCACCGGAGAAGTCCCGGGCCCGCCGTGGGCCCGGGACTTCCGTCCGTCCGGGCGCTGCCGAGCCCGCCGGGAACCGAACTGCCGCATACCGCGTATGTAGAACATGGCGGAACACTCGTGCGACCGTGACCCGACGGTCCGTACGGGCCGCCGGTACCGTCGCCGCACCCAGGGGAATCCACGTGTCCGCAACCCGCAGGTCCGCCCGCACCGCCCGTCGCCGCGCCTCGCGCCGGCGCCGGCTGGCCGTCGCGCTGGGCAGCACCGCCGCGCTGGCGGTGCTGGGCGCCGCCGGGTACGGGGTCCTGAACGGCGTGGCGCACGGGGGCGGCGGCCCGGCGACGGTGCAGGCGCGGGCCGTCCCGCCGCTGACCGAGTCCCCGCCGCCGCAGGACACCGCGCCGGAGCCGAGCGCCCAGCCGTCGAACACCCCGCCGAGCAGCCAGGCGCCGAGCAGTCAGACACCGTCCTCGGGCGCGGGCCAGGGCCGGGGGGACGGCACCTTCAACACCGCCGAGGCGGCCGGCAGCGCGGTCGGACAGGGCACCGTCCGGCGCTACAAGGTGGAGGTGGAGAACGGCATCGGGATCGATCCGAAGGCCGCCGCGGCCGTGGTGCAGGCGGTGCTGGCCGACCCGCGCGGCTGGACCGCCGACGGCCACGACGGATTCCAGCTGGTCTCTTCCGGCACCTACGACTTCACCGTGCGGATCGCCTCACCCGACACCGTGGACCGGATCTGCGGCTCCGCCGGACTGGACACCAAGGGCGAGGTGAACTGCGACGTCGGCAAGCAGGTGATGGTCAACTCCAAGCGCTGGCAGACCGGTTCACCCCAGTTCAGCGGCAGCCTGGACGACTACCGGGCGCTGATCGTCAACCACGAGGTCGGCCACCGGATCGGCCACGGCCACGAGGGCTGCCCCGGCCCCGGAAAGCCCGCCCCGGCGATGATGCAGCAGATCTACGGCCTGGACGGCTGCGTGGCCAACGCCTGGCCGTACGGTGCGGACGGCCACTACCTCGGCGGCCCGTCCGTCCCCTGACCGTCGGCCGCCCACCTCTGACCGCTCGTCAGCTGAGCACCGGCAGGTGCTCCGCCAGCCCGGTACCGGTGACGCTCTCCCGGCCGGTCGCCAGCCGGATCCAGCGCAGCGGGTCGGCCTGCGCCGCCTCGCGGGCCGGGCCCGCCGCGGCCGGTGCGACCGCGTCGAGCAGCAGCTCGGCGACGATCGCCACCGCCCGGGCGTCGTGCGGGAACGCGTCCAGGCCCAGGGCGTGCGCCAGGTCGTCGGCGTGCACCACGGTCTCCACCAGGCGGGTGACCAGGAAGTCCGCCAGCCGCATCACGCCGAAGGCCAGCGGGAACGGGCGGTCGGCGTCGGCGGAGGCCGGCGACGCCAGGAACGCGGCCAGCACCCCGCAGACCTCGTCGAACCGGGCGGCCGCCTGCTCGGCCGAGCCCGCGTAGTGCGCGGCGGTGTGCTCCCGGGTGCCGCGGTCGAGCGCGTCGGCGACGGTGCCGACCACGCCCACCCAGGCGGTGAGCGTCAGTTCGCCCACCCCGGCGGGCAGCGGGTCGTCCAGGTGCTCCGGCGCCCAGCCGATCTGCCGGTCCAGATGCGCCGTCAACTCCCGGACCCGCCAGGTGCCGAGCCGGGTCGGCAGCGCCAGCTCCGGCTCGCCGAGGGCGCGCACCGCCAGCCGGAGCGCCTCGGTCTGCCCGGCGAGCGCCGACCGGACGGGCCGAGCCTCGTGAGTCACCGCGGAGTTCACCATGGCGCCGAGGCTAACGGCGGACGGCGGCAGCCCGCCGCCACCGTCCACCGCTCGGAACGCCGTCAGCCGGGCTCCCCGGCGCGGAACCTGTCAGTCCCCCGGCACCCTCAGCCCAGCACCGGCAGGAAGCCGCTCAGGTCGCTGCGCTCGCCGCTCGCGGTGAGCGAGACGTCCAGCGCGTCCGCCCAGGCCAGCCGGCCGGTGGCCAGCCGGATCCAGGTCAGCCCGTCGGCCTCCACCACGTTCGGAGGGGTCCCCCGGGTGTGCCGCGGGCCCTCCACGGCCTGCACCACCGCGTACGGCGGGATCCGCAACTCGACCGCGCCGCCGGGCACCTGGACCGCGAAGGCGTCGGCGAGCAGGCGGGCGGCCGAGGCCAGCGCGAACGGGTCGTGCGGGAACGCGTCCAGGCCCAGGGCGTGCGCCAGGTCGTCGGCGTGCACCACGGTCTCCACCAGCCGGGTGACCAGGAAGTCCGCCAGCAGCATCGGCCCGAACCGCATCGGGAGCACCGCGTCGGGCTGCTGCGCGCGTTCGCCGTCCAGCACCTCGAGCAGCACCGACACCTGCCGCTCGAACTCGCCGGCCACCTGCGCGGCGTCGCCCGCGAACTGCTCGGCGACCAGTTCCACCGCGGTGTCGTTGATCGCGGCGGCGGCGGTGCGGGTGCGGGAGGCCCAGTACAGCGGGGTGATCGGGGCCTGGTCGGGCAGCGGGTCGTCCAGGTGCAGCGGGACCCAGCTGACCACCATGCCGAGGTGGGCGACGAGTTCGCGCACCCGCCACTCCCCGAGCCGGGTGGGCAGCGCCAGCTGCTCGTCGTCGAGCTTGCGGACGCATCCGCGCAGCGCGTCGAGCTGGCCGGTGAGCGCGGCGCGCACCTTCACCGGGTCGTACGTTCGGGTCTTCGCAGTGGGCATGAGCGCAGCGTACAAAACGCCGACGGGCGGCCGGTCCGAAATTCCGAACCGGCCGCCCGTCGTTGACGAACCGTCAGGCGGACGTCGACCTGCGTCGACGAACCGTCAGGCGAGCAGCGCCTCGATCACGCCGGTGTGCGCCTCGTGCAGCTCGGCCAGGGTCACGGTGAACTGGCCCTGCACCTCCAGCGCGTCGCCGTCCACCACGCCGATCCGGGTGGCGGGCAGGCCGCGGGCGCCGCACATGTCGTTGAACCGGAGCTCCTCGCTGCGCGGGACGGCGACCACGGCGCGCCCGGCGGACTCGGAGAACAGGAACACGAACGGGTCCAGGCCCTCGGGCACGACCACCCGGGCGCCGTTGCCGCCCTTGAGGCAGCTCTCCACCAGGGCCTGCGCCAGGCCGCCGTCGGAGAGGTCGTGCGCGGCGTCGACCATGCCGTCGCGGGAGGCCGCGATCAGGATGTCGCCGAGCAGCTTCTCGCGCTGCAGGTCCACCTTGGGCGGCAGGCCGCCGAGGTGGTTGTGCACGACCTGCGACCAGGCGGAGCCGCCCAGCTCGTCGGCGGTGTCGCCGAGCAGGTAGAGCAGCTGGCCCTGCTCGCCGAAGGCGATCGGGGTGCGGCGGGTGACGTCGTCGATGACGCCGAGCACCGCGACCACGGGGGTCGGGTGGATGGCGACCTCGCCGGTCTGGTTGTACAGCGAGACGTTGCCGCCGGTGACCGGGGTGCCGAGCACCTGGCAGGCGTCGGCCAGGCCGCGGGTGGCCTCGGCGAACTGCCACATCACGTCCGGGTCCTCGGGGGAGCCGAAGTTGAGGCAGTCGGAGACCGCGAGCGGCTTGGCGCCGCCGGCCGCGACGTTGCGGTACGCCTCGGCGAGGGCCAGCTGGGCGCCGGTGTACGGGTCCAGCTTGGTGTAGCGGCCGTTGCCGTCGGTGGCGACCGAGACGCCGAGGTTGGTCTCCTCGTCGATCCGGATCATGCCGGAGTCCTCGGGGTGGGAGAGCACCGTGTTGCCCAGCACGAACCGGTCGTACTGGTCGGTGATCCACGCCTTGGACGCCTGGTTCGGCGAGCCGGCGACCTTCAGCAGCGCGTCCTTCAGCTCCGCGCCGGTGCCCGGGCGGGCCAGCCGCTCGGCGGTCGGGGCGTCCAGCTGCAGGGCGTCCTGCCAGTCCGGGCGGGCGTACGGGCGGTGGTACGTCGGGCCCTCGTGGGCGACGGTGCGCGGCGGCACGTCGACCACCAGGTCACCGTGCCAGAAGATCTCCAGCCGCTCGCCGTCGGTCACCTCGCCGATGACGGTGGCGATGACGTCCCACTTCTCGCAGATCTCCAGGAAGCGGTCGACCTTGCCGGGCTCGACGATCGCGCACATGCGCTCCTGCGACTCGCTCATGAGGATCTCCTCCGGCGAGAGCGTGTGGTCGCGCAGCGGCACGGTGTCCAGCTCGATCCGCATGCCGCCGGTGCCGGCCGAGGCCAGCTCCGAGGTGGCGCAGGACAGGCCTGCGCCGCCGAGGTCCTGGATGCCCGCGACCAGGTCCTCGCGGAAGATCTCCAGGGTGCACTCGATGAGCAGCTTCTCCTGGAACGGGTCGCCGACCTGGACCGCGGGGCGCTTGGTGGGCTTGGTGTCGTCGAAGGTCTCCGAGGCCAGCACGGAGACGCCGCCGATGCCGTCGCCGCCGGTGCGGGCGCCGTACAGGATGACCTTGTTGCCCGGGCCGGACGCCTTTGCGAGGTGGATGTCCTCGTGCTTCATCACGCCCACGCAGAGCGCGTTGACCAGCGGGTTGCCCTGGTAGCAGGAGTCGAAGACGACCTCGCCGCCGATGTTCGGCAGGCCCAGGCAGTTGCCGTAGCCGCCGATGCCGGCCACGATCCCGGGCAGCACCCGGCGGGTGTCCGGGTGGTCGGCCGCGCCGAACCGCAGCGGGTCCATCACGGCGACCGGGCGGGCGCCCATCGCCAGGATGTCGCGGACGATGCCGCCGATGCCGGTGGCCGCGCCCTGGTAGGGCTCGATGTACGACGGGTGGTTGTGCGACTCGACCTTGAAGGTGACCGCGTAGCCCTGGCCGACGTCGACCACGCCCGCGTTCTCGCCGATGCCGACGAGCATCGCGTCGTTCTTCGGGGCCTTCTCGCCGAACTGCTTCAGGTGGACCTTGGAGCTCTTGTAGGAGCAGTGCTCGGACCACATCACCGAGTACATGGCGAGCTCGGCGCCGGTCGGGCGGCGGCCGAGGATCTCCCGGATCCGGGCGTACTCGTCTTCCTTGAGGCCGAGTTCGGCCCAGGGCTGCGCGGCGTCCGGGGTCTGCTCGGCGTTCTTGACGGTGTCGAGGCTCATCAGGCGTTCACCAGCTGCTTCAGGACGGAAGTGAAGAAGCCCAGGCCCTCGGTGGTGGGACCGGTGAGCTCCTCCACCGCGTGCTCCGGGTGCGGCATCAGGCCGACGACATTGCCCGCGGCGTTGGTGATGCCGGCGATGTCGCGGTACGAACCGTTCGGGTTCACGTCGAGGTAGCGGGCCACGATCCGGCCCTCCGCCTCCAGCGCGTCCAGGACCCGCTCGTCGGCGACGAAGCGGCCCTCGCCGTTCTTCAGCGGAACGGTGATTTCCTGACCGGCCGAGTAATCCCGGGTCCAGGCGGTCTCCGCGTTCTCGATGCGGAGCTTCTGGTCGCGGCAGATGAAGTGCAGCGAGTCGTTCCGGGTGAGCGCGCCGGGCAGCAGGTGCGATTCGCACAGCACCTGGAAGCCGTTGCAGATACCGAGGACCGGCATTCCCAGCTTGGCCTGCTCGATGATGGTGTCCATCACCGGCGAGAAGCGGGAGATGGCACCGCAGCGCAGATAGTCGCCGTAACTGAATCCGCCCGGCAGGACGACCGCGTCGACCTGGTGGAGATCCTTGTCACGGTGCCAGAGGGCGACCGGCTCGGCGCCGGCCAGGCGGACCGCGCGCTGGGCGTCGCGGTCGTCGAGGGAACCGGGGAAAGTGACGACGCCGACTCGGGTGGTCACTTTCCGTCCTCCTCGATGCGGACGGTGAAGTCCTCGATCACGGTGTTGGCGAGGAAGGTCTCGGCGGCCTCGCGGATACGGGCGAGCGCGGCGTCGTCGACCGGGCCCTCCAGCTCCAGCTCGAAACGCTTGCCCTGGCGGACGTCGGCGATCCCGGTGAAGCCGAGACGCGGCAGTGCACGCTGCACCGCCTGTCCCTGGGGGTCGAGGATCTCCGGCTTGAGCATGACGTCGACTACGACGCGTGCCACTGGCACTCCCGGTGGTGATTGCGTGAAGGCGGGGGGACCTTCAGCCTACCTGGGGTTTCGGGTCGGATTGCTGGCCCACCGGGGCGACGCGCGTAGACCCACGCCCCTTACGCCCCAAGGGTTCCGGGCCTTCCCAGCCGCCCCCCGGCACCCTTCCGGCCCCCTTGACGGGCATCCGATTTCGTCGGTTTAATCCCGGATGTAACGGGCCGGTATCGGCATCGGAGGGAACCCCGTGAATATCCGGAAAAAAGGAATCCCGGACTCTTCGATTTCGACCCCCTTTGGGTGCAGAATAGGGCGACCGGCAGCCGGACGCGCCGCATCTCGGCGTGGGCTCCCCTGCCCGCATACGGATGCCGCCACCCCGGCTCATCGGGCCACCGGGGCACCCGAGACCCCCGTCGGCCGAATTGCCCGAGAGGATTGACACCCATGGCTCAGCGTGTAGTCGTCACGCTCTCCGACGACCTGGACGGCGGCGCAGCCGCGGAAACCGTCCACTTCGGCGTGGACGGGAAGTCGTACGAGATCGACCTGTCTGCGGACAACGCGGAAAAGCTTCGGGAGGCCCTCGCACCGTTCGTCGCCGCCGGCCGGCGGCAGAGCCGCAGCGGAAAGTCCTTCCGCCGCACCGCCCTCACTCCGGACCCGGCTGCGGTCCGCGCCTGGGCCCAGTCCAACGGCATGGAGCTGCCGGCCCGCGGCCGGATCCCGAAGCACGTGTACGAGGCGTTCTCCGAGAACAACTGAGCGCCCACGGAGGCCAGTTGGCCTCCGCTGCCCTTCCCCGGCCACGCCGCCGGGGAAGGGTGGGGCGAGCAGGCCGATTGATGTTGTAGAGTATTTCTCGTCGCCGCAACCGGGGAAGATCCGAGCGGGGCGGCCGGTGCCCAGGCACCGTGCGGACGTGGCTCAGTTGGTAGAGCATCACCTTGCCAAGGTGAGGGTCGCGAGTTCGAATCTCGTCGTCCGCTCGCAGCTAGCGTGACAAGCTGTACAACTCAATATCATGCGGACGTGGCTCAGTTGGTAGAGCATCACCTTGCCAAGGTGAGGGTCGCGAGTTCGAATCTCGTCGTCCGCTCCAGTGCGAAGGCCCCCCTCGATCGAGGGGGGCCTTCGGCGTTTCCCGATCTCGGCACCGGCACCCCGTGACATATGTCACCGCCGACCCGTGGAGTTCCACCGGCACCCGGTGACGGCGCGCACTACTGGCCGCCCGCCCCCGCCGGGAGGCTGGGACCATGACCGACACCACCCGCCCCGCGCCGGCCGTCGAGGCCCGCGGACTGCACCGCCGCTACGGCCCCGCCGGGCCGTCCGGCTTCGAGGCCGTGCGCGGCCTGGACCTGACCGTCCGTCCGGGCGAGCTGTTCGCGCTGCTGGGCACCAACGGCGCGGGCAAGACCTCCACCCTGGAGGTGGTCGAGGGGCTCGCCCGGCCGACCGCCGGCGAGGTCCGGGTGCTCGGCCTCGACCCGTACCGGGAGCGGGCCGCACTGCGCCCGCGGATCGGGATCATGCTCCAGGAGGGCGGCTTCCCGGGCGAGTTGACCGTCGCGGAGACCGGCCGCTGCTGGTCCGGCCTGACCACCGGCGCCCGTGCGGTGGACGAGGCGCTCGACCTGGTCGGCCTGCTGCCCCGGCGCACCGTGCGGGTCAAGCAGCTCTCCGGCGGCGAGCGACGCCGGCTCGACCTGGCGATGGCCCTGCTGGGCCGCCCCGAGGTGCTGTTCCTGGACGAGCCGAGCACCGGCCTGGACCCGGAGGCCCGGGCCTCGGTGTGGCGGCTGATCCGCGACCTGCGCGCCCGCGGCACCACGGTGGTGCTCACCACGCACTACCTGGAGGAGGCCGAGGAGCTCGCCGACCGGCTGGCGATCATGCACCACGGCCGGGTGGTGGCAGGCGGCACGGTCACCGAGGTACTGGCCGCACACCCCGCCCGGATCAGCTTCGAACTCCCCGAGCGCTCCGGCCCGCACGCCGGACTCAGCCTGCCCGCGCTGCCCGGCGCCGAGACCACCGCCGACGGCCGCCGGATCACCCTGCGCACCCAGGACCTGCAGGGCACCCTCACCGAACTGCTCGGCTGGGCCGCCCGGCACCGGGTGCCGCTGGCCCGGCTGGACGCCCGCAGCGCCTCCCTGGAGGAGGCCTTCCTCGCCATCGCGGCCGCCGAGACCGCCGCCCCGCAGATCGGACGTGCCGCATGACCACCGCCACGCTCACCACCCCGGCCGGGCGCCTGCTCGCCCTCGGCCGCGCCGAGACCGCCCTGCTGCGCCGCAACCGCACCGCACTGTTCATGGCGCTGGTGCTGCCGGTCGCGCTGATCGGGATGGTCCGCTCGGTACTGGCCGGCGCGGTCGAACGCGACCCCGGCCTGGACCTGAAGGCCAATCTGGTGACCAGCTCGATGGGGCTGATCCTGCTGGTCGTCGTCTACTGCAACGTGACGACCGCTTACACCGCCCGCCGCGGCGAGCTCGTCCTGAAGCGCCTGCGCACCGGCGAGGCCCGTGACGCCGAGATCCTGCTCGGCACCGCCGCCCCGTCGATCGCCCTCGCGCTGGTGCAGTGCCTGCTGCTCGGCGTCGGCGGCGCGGTGCTGCTGGGCCTGCGCGCCCCGGCCAACCCGCTGCTGGTGCTGATCGGCCTGGTCCTGTCCGCGGCCCTGCTGACCGCGCTCGCGGCGCTCTCCAGCGTGGTCACCAGGACGGTGGAGAGCGCCGGCATCACCACCCTGCCGCTGCTGCTCGTCGCCCAGCTCGGCTCCGGCCTGCTGATCCCGCTGGAGTCCCTGCCCGACCGGATCGCCACCGTCTGCCGCCTCCTCCCCACCACGCCCGCCCTGCAACTCGTCCGCCTCGGCTGGTTCGGCACCGAGGGCACCGCCCCCGCCACCGGCTTCGCCGGCACCTGGGCCCCGGCCGTCCTCCCGCTCCTGCTCGCCCTCGCCTGGACCGCCGCCGCCACCTGGGCCACCCGCCGCTGGTTCCGGTGGGAGCCCCGCCCGTAGCCGCCCCGCCGGAGGCCCGACCGGCCCCCGATCCGGACCTGGCAGGATGCAGGCAGACCCCCGAGAGCGAGGTGCACCGAGCCATGCGCGTGAGCAGGCCCAGGCCGGTCCGCCGGTGGCGGGCGACCGGCAAGGCGCAGCGCACCGAGCTGTACGTGCGCTGGTCGTTGTACGCGGTGGCGGCGATGCAGCCGGTGGTGACGCTCGGCATGGTGGCCGGGCAGATCGGCCACCGGGAGGCGGTCGGCTGGGAGTTGCGGACGGCGGTGTTCGGCTCGCTGCTGGCGGCGGCGCTGAACGGGCTGCTGGTCCGGATCGGCCTGCCGGCCTACCTGGGCCGGCGCCCGCGCCCGTACGGCTGGGTGGCGGGGTCGGGGGCGGTCTCGGTCGCGGTGGCGGCGGCGGTGCTGTTGCTGGGGCCCGAGCTGACGGCGGAGTCGTCGTTCGGGACCACGGTGGCGATCGTGACGGTGACCTTCTGGATCGCCACGGCGGCCGTCGCGCTGCCGCTGCGGCAGACCGCCCTGGCCGCGCTGCTGGCGCTGGCCGCGACCGCGGTGCCGTTGCTGTGGGCGGGCGCGCATCCGGGGTTCGTGCTGGGCCTGTCGGTCGGCAGTCTGCTGGGCGCGGCGGTGGCGGCCGGCACGGCGCGCGGTTCGGCGTGGACGGCGAAGGTGGTGTGGGAGCTGGACGAGGCCCGGCAGACCCAGGCCCGGCTGGCGGTGGCCGAGGAGCGGCTGCGGTTCTCCCGCGATCTGCACGACGTGCTGGGCCGGAACCTGGCGACCATCGCGTTGAAGAGCGAACTCGCGGTGCAGCTGGCGCACCGTCAGCGCCCGGAGGCGGTGGACCAGATGACCGAGGTGCAGCGGATCGCGCAGGAGTCGCAGCGCGAGGTCCGCGAGGTGGTGCGGGGCTACCGCAGTGTCGAGCTGCACACCGAACTGGCGGGCGCCGCTTCGGTGTTGCGTGCCGCGAAGGTGGACTGCCGGACCGAGCTGGACGGCGCGGAGGGCCTGCCGGTGGCGGCGCAGTCGGTGCTGGGCTGGGTGGTGCGGGAGGCGGCGACCAACGTGCTGCGGCACTCGGAGGCCGCGAACTGCGCGATCCGGCTGCGGATCTCGGGCGCCGCCGCGGTCCTGGAGGTGGAGAACGACGGGGTGCCGCCGCTGCCGCGCCGGGCCGACGGCCCGGGCAGTGGGCTGCGCGGGCTGCGCGAGCGCCTGGCCGCGCACGGCGGCACGCTGGCGGTCGAGGACGCCCCGGGGGTGTTCCGACTGACCGCGGAAGTTCCGATATGAGCGTCGAACCGCCGTTCGCGGCAAGGGAGTCCGTGGCATGACCGACCTGGTGCGGGTGCTGCTCGCCGATGACGAGCACCTGATCCGCGGCGCGCTGGCCGCGCTGCTGGCGCTGGAGGACGACCTGACCGTGGTCGCCGAGGCGGCCTCCGGTCCGGAGGCGCTGGCGATGGCCGCCGCGCACCGGCCGGACGTGGCGGTCCTGGACCTGCAGATGCCGGGCCTGGACGGGCTGGAGGTGGCCGCCGAGCTGCGCCACCGGCTGCCGGAGTGCCGGGTGATGATCGTGACCGGCCACGGGCGCCCGGGTTACCTGAAGCGGGCCCTGGAGGTCGGGGTGCGCGGTTTCCTGCCGAAGACCGTCTCGGCCTCCGACCTGGCCGGCATCATCCGTACCGTCCGGGCCGGCGGCCGGTACGTGGACCCGGAGCTGGCGGCGGAGGCGATCAGCGCGGGCGACTCCCCGCTGACCCCGCGGGAGACCGACGTGCTGGAGTTGGCCGCGGACGGCGCCTCGATCGCGGAGATCGCCGACCGGGCGTCGCTGTCGCAGGGCACGGTGCGCAACTACCTGTCCTCGGCGGCGGGCAAGCTCGGCGCGGAGAACCGCCATGCCGCGGTGCGGATCGCCCGCGAGCACGGCTGGCTGTGACGGTGCGTCACAGCCGGCCGTGACGGGGCGTCACTTCCAGTCGAGGCCGGTCAGCGTCTCGTACGCCTCGATGTAGCGCTGCCGGGTGTGCTGGACGATCTCGTCGGGCAGCGGCGGCGGCGGGTTCTCGCTCTTGCGGTCCCAGCCGGAGGCGGGCGAGGCCAGCCAGTCGCGGATGATCTGCTTGTCGAAGGACGGCTGGTTGCGGCCGGGCTGCCACTCGTCGGCGGGCCAGTAGCGGGACGAGTCGGGGGTGAGCACCTCGTCGCCGATCACCAACTGGCCGTCGAGCAGGCCGAACTCGAACTTGGTGTCGGCGAGGATCAGGCCGCGCTCGCGGGCGATGTCGCGGGCCCGGGCGTACACGGCGAGGGTGGTCTGCCGCAGGGTGGCGGCGAGTTCGGCGCCGACCCGGCGGGCGGTCTCCTCGTAGGAGACGTTCTCGTCGTGCTCGCCGACCTCGGCCTTCAGGGCCGGGGTGTAGATCGGGGCGGGCAGCTCGGAGCCGTTGTCCAGGCCCTCGGGCAGCGCGATGCCGCACACCGTGCGGCTGACCCGGTACTCCTCCAGGCCGGAGCCGGCCAGGTAGCCGCGGGCGACGCACTCCACCGGCGCCATCTCCAGGCTGCGGCAGACCAGGGTGCGTCCGGCCCAGTCGGCGGGCGCACCGTCGGGGAGCTCGGTGGAGATGACGTGGTTGGGCACCAGGTCGGCGATCCGGTCGAACCACCACAGCGACATCTGGGTGAGGATCCGGCCCTTGTCCGGGATCTCGTTCGGCAGCACCCAGTCGAAGGCGGAGGTCCGGTCGCTGGCCACCATCACCAGGTCACCGTTGCCGGCCCGGTACAGGTCGCGCACCTTCCCGGTGTGCAGGTGGACCAGGCCGGGCACCTGGACCGGCTCGGGCTTGGTGACGAATCCGCTCACGATCAGTCCTCACAGCTGGGGGGCTCTGCGGGCGAGTCTTTCACGCCCGAGGGGTCACGCCCCGGTGCGCCCCTCCTTGCACAGCTGGTCGAGCAGGTTCGCGGTGGCCCGCTGGATCCGCTCGTCGGTGTGCCCGGGCCGGTCCAGCGCGGGCGACCAGGCGAAGGTGCCGGCCGCGAAGACGTACGCGCCGCTGGGCGCCCGGTACAGCGAGGTCTCCTGGTGGGTGGCCCGGCCGGCGGCGTCGCGGTACGGGGAGTGCGCCAGCAGGGTGCGCTCGGTGTACGCGGGCAGCGCGACCTTCGGGAAGTACCGGTCGGCCTCCCCGGCGACCAGGCCGGGCAGTTCGTCGCCCTCCCGCAGCCCGGTCCCCTGCCACAGCCAGTGCGCGGTGTTCCGGGCGACCAGCGGCACCGGCGCGGGCACGCTGCCCGCGTACTGGACGCCCAGCAGGTGCTGCTCGGGTTCCCCGGCGTCCCGCCACAGCGCGCTGGCCGCGCCGGGCACCCCGACCGCCGGGTGGTCGGCGGCGACCCGCTGGCGCTTGCGGCAGTGCAGCAGCCGGGCGTTCTCGCCGTTCGGACCGGGCGTCAACTCCACGCGCCAGTACATGGTGTTGGCGGACAGGAAGACCAGCGAGGTGCCGCCGTCCCGGGCCCGCTCGACGGCCCGCCGCATCGGCTCCGACCAGTACTCGTCGTGCCCGGGGAAGATCAGCGCCTTGTGCCCGCCGGGGTCGACCAGCCCGGCGTGCAGGTCGGTGGCGGTGGCGTAGCCGAGGTCGTAGCCGTACCGCTCGGCCCAGCGGATGAAGTCGTAGGCGTGCCCGACGTGCAGCGGCAGCCCGGCCCCGGCGTGCGGCCGGTCGAAGGAGACGGTGACCGCCGCCTCGCCCTCGCCGAGCAGCCGCCCCGCGCCGTCCCAGGCGTGGTAGAGGCTGGCCCCACGGTGCCCGTCCTCGGGGAACAGGTTGTACGCCTGCCAGGTCACGTCGGGCAGCACCAGCAGCAGGTCCGCCGGGTCGAAGTCCCGCACGGTGAACGGGACGTGGCTGCGGTGCCCGCCGTCCGCGGTGGTCAGCACGGCGACGTACGCGCCGGGCCGCCAGTCGGCGGGGACCTGCAGGCGCCAGGACTGCCACCAGTGGTGGCAGGAGACGGTCCGGTCGGCGACCATCGGCGCGGGCTGGGCGAGCCCGGCGATCAGCGGGCTGGAGGCGACCTGCCGGGCGCCGTCGCCGCCGTCGTGGCCGATCCGGTAGACGTCGACCTGGAACTCCCGCGGCGGGTTGACGGTGACCCGGAAGTCCACCGCCCCGCCGGGCCGCACCACGCCCGCCGTGGCGAAGCCCTTGATCTGCTGGTCCACGTCGTCGGAGTTGTCCGGACTGCCCACCGGCGGCCGGGGCCGGGCCGCCCCGCTCAGCGGCTGCTGCCCGGGGGCGCCCACGCTGACGTACCAGGGGACGGTGCCCTCGCCCTCGGCGAGGT
The DNA here is from genome assembly GCF_053595195.1 of Kitasatospora sp. NPDC002522. Taxonomy (NCBI): domain Bacteria; kingdom Bacillati; phylum Actinomycetota; class Actinomycetes; order Kitasatosporales; family Streptomycetaceae; genus Kitasatospora; species Kitasatospora sp. NPDC002522. The sequence goes on along the minus strand of NZ_JBSFXE010000043.1, from coordinate 11,309 downwards.
AGTGGTCGGGGCTGCGCAGCCAGGGCAGCGGCCCCTGCCCGAACGGGTCGGACACCCCGTGCGCCAGCGTGCCGGACTCCCACCGGCGGTTGGACTCCGTCCCCACGCGCCCTCCCCACCCCTTCGCCCATCCGTCGAGGGTGGCAATTGCCAAGCGGATGTGCGTGCGGACCAGCACACCACAGTTTGCTGGCGCAGCGTCACCCCACGGTAGCAATTGGTACCCGTGGTCCCCGGGTTCCCGCACCCGGTCCGATCAGCCCGACAGCCGCACCGGACGTTCCAACCGGACCCCGGCCCGCGCCAGCCAGGCCCGCAGCGGGCCGTCCTCCCCCTGCTCCACCGCGCGGGCCACCACCGCGGCGAGCTCACCGCGCGCCGCGCCGGGGGTCTGCAGCACCGGCCCGTCCAGCCAGTCCAGCCCGGGGGCGGCGGCTGCGGCGTCGACCGCGGCGCAGCAGACGGTGGCGGTGAGGTGCTCGACCAGCAGGTCCCGGCCGCTGCGCACCGGCGGCAGCGGGGGCGCGACCTTGGCGCCGCGCGCCACCTGGCCGGCCAGCGCGGCGGCCAGCGACTCGCTCTCGCCGGCGGCGAGGCGTGCCAGCAGCTTGTCCAGCGACGGCCCGCCGTACGGCTGGTCGCCGCCGAGCGCGGCGCACAGCGCGGCGGCCTGGGCGCGCCAGCCGCGGTCGACCACCTCGGTCGGGTAGTCGGCCCAGTCGAGCGGCTGCCAGCCGGCCGCGGGCTCCTCGTGGAGCAGTTCGGCGGCGAGCCGGGAGACCTGGGCGTCGACCTCGCCGGGTTCCTCCAGCAGGTCGCAGGCGGGGCGGTCGCCGAGCCGGTTCTCGTAGCCGTCGGCGAGCCGGTCGCGGCGGGAGAGTTCGGTGAGCGCGGCGACCACGCCGGCGTTCAGGTGGGACGGGTGCCGGCCGAGCCGCCAGGCGGGCAGCGCGACCCGGGTGAGCAGCCGGTCCCAGCCCGCGTAGGCCAGGCCGACCTGCTCCTGGGCGGCGATCCGCAGCCCGTAGTCGACGGCCTTGGCCTGTTCGGAGGCCCAGGCGGCGACGGCGTGCTCGAGTTCGGCGGAGTGCTCCCGGCAGGCGCCGAGCAGCAGCCGGTTGACCTTGTCGACGAGGGCGAGCGGGCCGCGGTGCCGGTCGCCGAGCGCGGCGTCCAGGGCGCGCAGCCAGCGCCGGGCGGCCGCGATGTCGGGGTCGGCGGAGGCGCCGGCGCCGGCCACCACGGGGGCGAGCAGGGCGCGCAGTTCGCCGGCCCGCATCCACCACAGGAACGGGGAGCCGATCACCAGCACCGGGGCGGACGGCGCGGGGCGCCGACCGGGGTGGTGTGGCTCCTCCAGCCAGCTGTCGCAGTCCGGGGTGAGCGCGATCGCGGCGGGGGCGGGCACCTGCAGCCGTTCGGCGAGCTCGTCGATCAGCCGGTACAGCTCGGGTGCCGCGGCGCGGGCCACCGGCACGGCGGGGGTGACCGGGGGGACGGCCCGGCGTTGCGAGCGGGCCACCAGGGCGGCCAGCAGCAGGGTCAGGGCGGCGACGGCGCCGACCGCCCAGCGGATGCCGTCCCACAGCCCGGCGTCCGCGGAGCCGGGCGCGCCTATCCGCCCGGTGAACCGTCCGGCCACCAGCACCACCGCGCAGGCGGCGGGCAGCGCGGCGACGGCGACGGCCCGTCCGCGTACCCGTAGGACGGCTTGGGCTCGTGCGCGTGCGGTGTCCACTGCAGCCATCGCCGCGGCACCCCCTTCGCAGCCGACTCGACTCGATCAATTCCGGTACGGGAAGCGGCGGATGCCGAACCCGGTGTGCGACTCGCGTGGCGCTTTCCTGCCAGTTTCGACGCCCCGGTGCGGGCGGGTGTTCCGGAATTCCGGGGATTCCACCCGTCCTGGTGACACCGCGGCGGGGCGCGCCACCGCTCCCAGCATCCCCCCGGCGCGTTCTGGCGACGAGCCGCATCCACGCCGGCGCCCCCGCCCCTGCGCGATTCAGCGCACCCTACGGCGCAGGCGTGCGCGTCGTCAGCAGGATGCCCAAGTCATCACCCGAAGGCGTGGATTTCTCCGTCCCCGACGGGACGGCTCCGACCTCGGAAAACACCGCGGGGCGCTGCGTCCGGACGGGTCGTCCGTACGCAGCGCCCCGGGGACCGGGGACGCGCGGGTGTTAGAGCGCGGCCTTGAGCGCGATGTCGGTGCGGTGCTGGGCACCCTTGAAGGAGATCTTCGCCAGGCCCGCGTAGGCCTTGGCACGGGCCTCGGCGAGGTTCTCGCCGGTGGCGGTGACCGAGAGCACCCGGCCGCCGGCGGTGAGCACCTCGCCGTTGTCGCCGCTGCGGGTGCCGGCGTGCAGGACGAAGGCGGTGCCGTCGGCCTCGGCCTCGGCGAGGCCGTCGATCGGGTCGCCGGTGCGGGGGTTGGCGGGGTAGCCCTCGGAGGCCATCACCACGGTCACCGCGGCGGCGTCGTCCCAGCGCAGCGGCTCGAGCTCGGCGAGGGTGCCCTCGGCGGCGGCGAGCAGCACGCCGGCCAGCGGGGTGCGTAGCCGGGCCAGCACGACCTGGGTCTCCGGGTCGCCGAACCGGGCGTTGAACTCGATCACCCGGGTGCCGCGCGAGGTCAGCGCGAGGCCCGCGTAGAGCAGTCCGGAGAACGGGGTGCCGCGGTGGCGGAGCTCGTCGACGGTGGGCTGCAGGACGGTCTCCAGCACCTCCTGCACCAGGCCCTCGGGGGCCCACGGCAGCGGCGAGTAGGCGCCCATGCCGCCGGTGTTCGGGCCCTGGTCTCCGTCGAGCGCCCGCTTGAAGTCCTGCGCGGGGACCAGCGGCAGCACCGTGGTGCCGTCGGTGATCGCGAACAGCGACACCTCCGGGCCGTCCAGGTACTCCTCGATCACCGTGCGCTCGCAGGCCTTGGCGTGATCCAGCGCGACGGCGAGGTCGTCGGTGACGACGACGCCCTTGCCGGCCGCCAGGCCGTCGTCCTTGACCACGTACGGGGCGCCGAAGGCGTCCAGCGCCTCGGCGGCCTCGGCCTCGGTGGTGCAGACGTAGGAGCGCGCGGTGGGGACGCCGGCCGCGGCCATCACGTCCTTGGCGAAGGCCTTGGAGCCCTCGAGCTGGGCGGCCTCCCCGGACGGGCCGAAGACCGGGATGCCGGCCTCCCGCAGCGGGTCGGCGACGCCCGCGACCAGCGGGGCCTCCGGGCCGACCACCACGAGGTCGGCGCCCAGCTCGCGGGCGAGCGCGGTGACCGCGGCGCCGTCCAGCTGGTCGACCGGGTGGACCGTCGCCACCTGCGCGATCCCGGCGTTGCCCGGGGCGCAGTGCAGCTCGGTGACGGCGGGATCTTGGGACAGAGAGCGGCACAGGGCGTGTTCGCGGGCGCCGCCGCCGATGACGAGGACCTTCACGACGGTCAAGCCTAGTCGGTGGCCTGTTCCCGCCGTCCGGCGGCTCGGTGGGAAGCTCCAACCGCCACCCCGATCGCCGGTTCGAATATGTAGGAAAATACAGTCGGCTTCCTCGAAGGGCCGCGCTGTCATGTCGACGGCCTCGGTTCACCTCGCTCGGACGGGTGAAATCCGGCCACCCGCCGAAACCCTCTCACCTCGGCTTCCGGAGGTGAATTCCGATAACGATCACTACGGAAGCGCCCCCACGGTCAGCCATTTGGCGGTAAGAAGTGCTGTTGGACGAGGACCCGGCCGTACGCCGGGCACGGCACCATGGGCGGCTCGACCCGCGCGCGGCGCCGCGGGTCCGCACCGCCATGCCGCGAACCGTCAGTCCCACGCACCGTCAGTCCCACGCACTGCACAGCCCGATCCACGCACCGACCCAAGTCCGTACCGCCAGTCCCGGTACCCGCCGGGCCCCCGCAGTCACCCCGCCACAGGGAGCGCCACAGGTGAGCCAGCCGGAAATGCAGCCCGAGGAGAGCCCTTGGGGCAAAGAGGTCGCCGACGACGACCAGCCCGCCCCGGGCTCCGGCGGACGGACTCCCACCCGTCGCCGCACCGACCTGAGTGCCCGCCAGTTCCCGCTCGGTGACTGGGGCGAGCCGGCCGAGCGGCTGGAGGAGCTCTACCGCTGGTCGGAGGAGCGGGCCGTCGAGGCGATCGACTGGTACCGCCGGGACCGGATCTGGAAGCGCCGCTGGGCGCGGCTGCTGCGCTTCACCGCCGGAGTCTTCACCGTCGGCGGCGTCACCGCCCCGCTGATCTCACTCACCGGCGTCCTCCCGCACGCCCTGGAGTGGGGCTACGCCGGACTCGCGCTGGCCGCCGCCGCGCTGCTCGCCGACCGCGCCTTCGGGCTCACCTCGGGCTGGATGCGGGACGTCTCCACCGCCCAGGCGCTGCAGCGCCGCCTGGAGGCGTTCCAGTTCGACTGGGCCTCGGAGTGCGTCCGCGAGGTGCTCGGCCCCACCGAGGGCACCGCGGGCGAGGCCGCCGAGCGCTGCCTCGGGGTGCTGCGCCGGTTCTGCGAGGACGTCTCCGACATGGTCCGCAGCGAGACCTCCGAGTGGATGCTGGAGTTCCGGGCCGGCATGAGCCAGCTCCCCACCCAGGCACCCGGCATCTGGGGCAACCGCAGCGAGGGCGGCACCAACGCGCAGGTCCGCGTCCTGCCCCCGCCGGGCACCCGCCCGACCATGCCCCGTCAGCGTCCCCCGGAGGGACCGCTGCGCTGATCGCGCGCCCGACACGACGAATCCGCCCGGCGAGGACTCCCCTCCCCGGGCGGATCCCGTTGTCGGGGGCGGTGCGCTACGCGAAGACGACCATCGAGCCCTGGGTGACGCTCCGGGTGGCCGCGGCGTAGAGACCCGCCCAGGCGTGGCGTTCGCGCGCGTAGGGGTGGAAGTCGTCCAGCGGGGGCCCGAAGGGCTGCTCGAGCTGGGTCGGGCCGAGCGGCCGGGTGGGGGCCGGGGGGTCGAGCGGGTTGATGCCCAACAGCGGTGCGACCGCCTGGAGTTCGCGCAGCAGGCCGTGCGAGGACCCGAGCGGGCCGCCGGCTGCCAGGAGCTCGTTGGCGACCAGCGGTATCTGGAAGTCGACCGGGACGTAGGCGCCGGCGTGGTCGAAGTGCCAGACCAGGTGGGACTGTTCGGCGGTCGCCTCGAACATCTCCAGCAGCTGCTCGTAGTCGCTGCCGAGCGCGTCGACCGGCGTCACCTCGAAGCCGGTCAGGCCCAACAGGTAGGCGCGGCGCAGGAAGTGGAGCGAGTCGTAGTCGAAGGCGGCTATCGTCTCGACCTCTCCGGAGAACCCGGGGACGTACGGCTGGACCGGGACGTGCGGCAGGCCGTGCTGGGCGAGCACGTCGTTGTAGCGGTCCAGATCCTCGCGGAACGGGTTCTCGGGGTTGTGGGTCAGCACGTCCACGAGCGGGACGAGCCAGAGGTCGCAGGCCATGGGCCGGCTCATCCTCTCGGGTGGGCGGGCAACGAGGCCCCACCCTACCGGCCCGGGGCGGGCTCCCCGCTGCCCGGCCGGAACGGGCGGGCGAAGCGGCCCGGCGGGACGAACCTGGGCATCGGCACCCGGCCCAACCCGACGGCGGGAACCGGCTGTTCGGCCGCCGCCGCGGGCTCCGGCGACGGCGACGGGCTCGGCGGGGCGACGGCGGGGGCCGGCTGCGGCTCGCGCAGCAGCCGCAGCACCGCGACGCCGTCCAGCGGCTGGCCGAGCAGCCGGGCGAGCAGTTCGACGGTGAACAGGTTGTAGTCGTTGACCACCCGGTGGGCGCCGACCTGGTCGCGGGCCTCGACCCGGTCGACCAGCTCGCCGTGCCGGTCCCAGCAGACCCCGGCGAGGTCGGTGCGCCCGCGCAGGTGCGGCGCGGCGAACATCCAGGACTGGATCCGCAGCCAGCCGAGGTAGGCGGAGATCCGCTCGTTGCACAGGAGGGCGGCGGCCTCCTGCCAGAACCGCAGGTCGCAGCCGACCAGCACGTCGAGCTGGCCGGACCGGGCGGCCCGGGTGGCGGCGTCGGCCCGGCGGCGCAGCGAGGCCAGCCGGGACCAGTCGTAGCCCTGGATCCGGGAGCCGAGGTGGCGCAGCGCGTTGTCGGTGAGCAGGGTGCGGGCCTCGAAGATCTCCAGGAAGTCGTCCCAGCCGAACTCGGGCACGGTGAAACCCCGGTGCGGCTCGCTGACCAGCAGTCCCTGGGCGGCCAGGTCGACCAGCGCCTCGCGGGCGGGGGTGGCGGAGACGCCGTAGACCTCGGCGATCTCCTTGACCGTGAAGTTCCGGCCGGCGGCCAGCCGCCCGGCCATCATCTCGTCGCGCAGCGCGTCGGCGATCTGCTCGCGGAGGCTGTTGCGCCGGATCAGGGCGCGCCCGCCCCGAGCTCCCGCAGCAGTCATCTGCCGCCCCCTCCCCAGACCGCGCCGGACGCGCTCTGGCCCACTCACAAAACGCGCACAGACTACCCCGGATCCGTCAATCCGGACCAAGGGAATCGCACAAGGGAGTTCGAGGGATCAGCGCTGGACCGGCGCGGGGATGCCGAGCAGCCGGTCGCGGTGGACCGGGAAGTCGGCGCGGCACTTGGCCACCTCGGCCGGGTCGAACTCGACGGTGAGCACCTGCTCCTCCGTCCCGGCCTCGGCCAGCACCCGGCCCCACGGGTCGACCACCAGGCTGCGCCCGGCCTGCTCGACGCCGCCGTGGGTGCCGGCCGTGTTGCAGGCCAGCACGTACGCCTGCTCCTCGACGGCGCGGGCTCGGGCCAGCAGGTTCCAGTGCTCGGCGCGCCGGGCCGGCCACGCGGCGGGGACGACCAGCAGCTCGGCGTCGGCGTCCAGCAGGGCCCGGAACAGCTCGGGGAAGCGCAGGTCGTAGCAGGTCGCCAGGCCGAGGACGCCGAAGTTGGTGGCGGCGGTGACGATCTCCTGGCCGGCGCCCATCGCGACCGCCTCGCCGCTGTCGAAGCCGAAGCGGTGGATCTTGCGGTAGGTGCGCACCAGTTCGCCGTCGGGGGCGAACAGCAGCGAGGTGTTGTAGATCGGACCGTCCTGGTCGCGTTCGACGATCGAACCGGCGTGCAGCCAGCAGCCGACCGCCCGGGCGGCGGCGGACATCGCCTCCGCGGTGGGTCCGTCCAGCGGTTCCGCGCCCGCCGACCAGGCGTCGTAGGCGAACCCGCCGACCGGCCACAACTCCGGCAGCACCACCAGGTCGGCGCCCTCCTGGGCACGGACCAGCGCCCCGGCCCGGGCCCGCCGTTCGGCGACCGGCTCGGAGTCCAAGACCGCGAGTTGGATCAATGAAGCGCGCACAGTACCACCGTCCACGGCAAGAGTCCTACGATCGTCACCCGAAAGCGCTGCCCTGCTCTCACCCGGCAGCGTAACGTGCCGTATGCGCGTCCGTGCGGAGGTCTCAGCAGCCCGGGCGACGTGGGACGGAAGCTGACGGAGGGCCGGAGATTCCCGTGACGGACAACCAGACCGTGCAGGCTTACACCGATGCGTGGACGCAGTCGATCGAGTCCATATCCGAGTTGCTCGCACCGCTGCCGACCGACGCGTGGAACCGGGCCACCGAGTGCCCCGGCTGGTCCGTCCGCGACGTGGTCTCGCACATCATCGGCGTCGAGTCGGAGTTGCTCGGCGACCCCCGTCCGATCCACTCGCTGCCGCGCGACCTGCGGCACGTCACCAGCGAGTACGCCCGCTACATGGAGCTGCCGGTCGACAAGCGGCGCTGCCACACCCCGGTCGAGGTGGTCAGCGAGCTGGAGTACACGGTGATCCGCCGGTCCCGGGCGCTGCGCAACGCCCGGCACGAGCCCGCCGACCTGGTGCGCTGGCCGGCCGGCCCGCTGACCCGGGACATCCCGTACACCTCGCTGCTGCGGCTGCGCGCCTTCGACGTCTGGGTGCACGAGCAGGACCTGCGCCGGGCCCTGCAGGAGCCGGGCAACCAGGACTCCCCCGCCGCGCTGGTCACCCGCGACCTCCTGATCGAGTCGCTGCCCAAGCAGGTGGCGAAGGAGGCGGGCGCGCCGATCGGCAGCACGGTGGTCTTCAACGTGACCGGCGCGGTGCCGTTCCGCCGCACCGTCCGGGTCGCGGCGGACGGCCGGGGCGTCGTGGACCAGTCGGTGGTGATGGGCCCGGACGTGGTGCTGTCGACGGACTGGCCGACCTTCGTCCGGCTGTGCTGCGGCCGGGTCCGCCCGGAGGCGGCGCTGGTCGAGCTCACCGGCGACCAGGAGCTGGCCGCCCGGGTGCTGGCCCACCTGGTCAGCACCCCCTGACCGCACGTTTCCTGACGGAGCGTCAGGCCAGCTTGCGCCGCAGCCGCAGGATCATCGCGGTGCCCAGCAGCAGCGGCGCCAGCTGGAAGCAGAACGCCAGCTGGTAGGCGTGCGCGCTGTAGCCGCTCGCGTGCGGGTCGGAGAGCGCGTCCAGCAGCACGCCGATGCCGAGCAGGGTGAGCATCGAGCCGATGAAGCCGCCCATGTTGGCGATGCCGGAGGCGGTGCCCATCCGCTCGGCCGGGTTGGACGAGCGGGCGTAGTCCAGGCCGATCAGCGAGGCCGGGCCGTTGCTGCCCATCACCAGGATCAGCACCACCAGCAGCCACAGCGGCGGGTGGCCGTGCGGCCAGGCGAGGGTGGCGGTCCAGCACACCGCGGTGGCCGCCAGCACGGTGAGGGTGATCGGCATCCGCAGCGCGGCGGAGCGGGAGACCAGGCGGCCGAACAGCAGCCCGAAGGCCATCGAGCTGAGCACCAGCAGGCTGAGCAGTCCGCCCGCCCCGGCCCGCGACATGCCCTGCCCCTCGACCAGGTAGGGCAGTCCCCACAGCAGGCCGAACGCGGAGGCCGGGAAGGCCGTGGTGAAGTGCACCCACAGGCCGAGCCGGGTGCCGGGTTCGGCCCAGGCGGCCCGGATCTGCCGACCCACCGGAAGCCGGACGCCCTCGACCCGCACCGGCGCGGGCGCCCCCGGCGGGGCCTCCCGCAGCAGCGTCGCCACCAGGGCGAAGACCAGCACGCCGGTGAGCGCGATGGTCGCGAACGTCGCGCTCCACCCCGCGGTGTGCAGCGCCTGGGCCAGCACCACGGTGGTGACCAGGTTGCCGCCGGTGCCGACCAGCCCGGTGAGCTGGGCGACGAACGGGTTGCGGGCCGCCGGGAACCAGCGGGCGGCGATCCGCAACACGCTGATGAAGGTCATCGCGTCGCCGCAGCCGAGCACCGCCCGGGAGGCCAGCGCCGGGCCGAACTCGGTGGAGAAGGCGAAGGCCAGCTGCCCGGCGCTCATCAGCGCCACCCCGAGCAGCAGCACCCGGCGCGGCCCGTGGCGGTCCACCAGCAGGCCGACCGGGATCTGCATCCCGGCGTAGACCAGCACCTGCAGGATCGAGAAGGTGGACAGCGCGGAGGCGCCGATGCCGAAGCGGGCGGAGGCGTCCAGCCCGGCGACGCCGAGGCTGGTGCGGTGCACCACTGCGAGGACGTAGACGCTGACGCCGATCGACCAGGCGAGCCAGGCGGCCCGCCCGCCCGGCGGGTGGAAGGGGGCGAGCGGCGGGTCGGCGCGGAGGCGGGGAGCGGGTACGGATGGGGACGGTGCGGTGCCTGCGGGGTCCACGCTCATAGTGGAACCAGGCTAGTCATCCCATGAAATGATCTTTGGGCTGGGGGTCGGCGCCGGTCAGCCGGTCAGAGTCCAGGTCGCCGTCCGGGTCATGTACTGGTCGCGGAAGGCCTCGTCGCGCACCCAGTCGGTGCTGTCCCGGACCGTCGCGGTGACGGTGTGCTTGTGGCCGGACGACAACGCCAGCGCCGCGGTGTCCAGCCAGGTGCCGTCCGCGGTACTGGCCTCCACCGGCTTGCCGTCCAGCTGCCAGGCGATCTGCAGCTGCCGCGGGCCGGTCAGCCCCAGCGGGCGGACGTGCAGCCTGGGCCGGCCGGCGACCGCGCCGGGAGCCGGGTCGGGCGGATCGACGGGCTTCACCCGGCGGTACAACTGCTCGATGATCGCCTCCCGGGAGGGCAGGTTGTAACTCCCGCCCAGGGTGCGCATCACCGAGTCCGCGGTCGGCCGGTACAGCCCGTTGGCACTGCGGTACGCGCCCACCGTCCCGCCGCCGTCCGGTGACTCGGCGCCCAGCCAGCGCCACCACTTGACCCGGGTGCGCAGCATCTCCTCGGCGCCGACGGTGGCCAGGTTCGGGTAGTCCGGATCGGTCGGGGCGCTGTCGTACTCGTCGCCGAGCGCGCCGACGGTGTGGCCGATCTCGTGCTGGATGATCCGCCCGGCATCCGGGCTCCCCCCGGCCAGCGTGGTCACCCCCGTACCGCCGGCACCGCCGTACTCGGTCGAGTTGGCCAGCGCGATCAGGTACTGCGGGCCGGGGTCCTGCCCGGCGAAGCGGGCGGTGGCGGCCTCGTCGGCGCACAGCAGCCGGGCCGTGCCCTCGCACCAGAAGTGCATGCCGAGCGGCGTGTTCGGGGCCTTGTCGGTGTTCTCGCTCTCGGCGATGCCGGCCACCGGGGAGACCACGTCGACCCTGCGTATGTTGAAGAACCCCTGGTAGGTCCGGAACGGCTCGATTTCCAGCAGCGCCCGCCAGGCCCGGTCCGCCTCGTCCCGGAAGAGCGGCTGCTGGGCGATGGTGTAGCCGTCGCCGAGCAGCACCAGGGTGATCCGGTTCGATGGGTCGCCGCTCAGCCGCAGATCGACGGTCGGAGCGGCCGCGGGAGCCCGCAGGTCCGGCCGCCCGGCCGGCGGCGCCGCCCGGTCCGCCTGGACCGGCGGCCCTATCGCCGTGGACGGCGACGGGGAGGCCAGCTCCACCACGGCGGGCAACACCGCGGCAGCGGCCAGGATCAGGGCGGCCGCACTGCGCATCACGGGGCCGGGAGTGCCAGTCGGCATACGCGGGAGTCCTCGCTGCGACGGTCACCCGGCCTGGCGCGCGGGTGCAGGTCGCACAGACGTACCCACCCACGGCAGCCCCTCGGCCCCGCCGACGCGAAACTCCCTCGGTCAGACCAATGCAACAAACAGGGGCCCGGGGAACGGCGGGGGTTCCTGGCGGAGGGTCTCAGCGGGCTGCGGGTCTGGAGGCTCCGGTAACCCGGAAGCACCCAGACGCACCGCGCCCTTCAACCCGACCGCCACTCGCCTCGCAGTTCCCCGAGCCCCTCAATACCTACTAGCCCCAGGTGATCAGGCGCTTCGGGTACTCCAGGATCGCCGCGGTGTCCGCGAGGACCTTGGAGCCGAGTTCGCCGTCGACCAGGCGGTGGTCGAAGGAGAGCGCCAG